>CAVJSA010000044.1:0-20924 GCA_963651875.1 Lachnospiraceae bacterium
CGATTACAGGAGTTCCGGAAGAAAGAGAGTCTATGACTTTTACTTTTACGCCGGCGCCTTTAAATAAAGGAGCCACAAGAGTCTGGCATTTTGCAATTTCGACAACGGGTGATTCAACAAACCCTAAAATCTTAAAATTTTCATAGGCAGAAATTTTTGATTTTAATTGTTCACTCATTCCGCCACCAATTACTACAAATTGAAAATCCGCAGAAGAAGGAAGCTTTGGATAGACATTTTCTAAAAACCATTCAAGTCCAGCAGAATTTTCCGCTCTGTTCCATGCGCCATAAAAGCAGAATCTATTTTCAATCTTTGTAATTTCTGACTTTTCATAATTAAATCGACCATTTTTAAGATAAAAATTAACAGTCGTTGAATCCAAGCCATATTCTTTTTTTATGACATCACAATCTTTATGGCTGAACGTGATTATTTTAGAAGCGGAACAAAGCATTTTACTTTCGCAAGATTTTATCCATGGCAAAAAGATTTTTCCCATTCGTGAAAATTTCTGACAAATCACATCGTGGCACATCAAAACCTTATTCGGATGATTCACAAAAAGCGAATAAATATGAACCTGCGAAAAATCAAAATAAAGCATATCAAAATCATTTGCTACTTTTTGAATAAGCGTTAAAACATTTTTATCAAAACGCCTTGTAAAAAAAGGATGAAATTTTGGAAGTGATAAGCAGTTTTTGAGTGACGGTTTGATTGTGCCGACAATTTTTATACGCTCGTCAACTTCAGGCGTGTGCTTGGGATATTCTGCATAAATTAGAGAAATTTTATGTCCACGAGAAACTAAATCGCCTAAAAGACGCCGGGAATAGTCCTGTCCTGCAGTTTTCTGGCACGGCGGAAAAGCAGTGATGAAGAGAATTGTCATTTTGAAATCTCCTGAAATTTTAACTTTTTTTGTGTGCGTACGTAAGAAAATCCGAGCAGCAAAGTTGCTGTGAACGCAAATTTGTTTATGCCGATTGTCACGCCTTTAAAATCCATAAAAAGAAAGTAAATGAAAATCAGAATGAAAATGTAATAATCAGCGCGTTTTTTAAGCGGAAAAGTAATTGTAAGTTGATAAAAAATCAGAGTCAGATAAAATAAAATTCCGCCATACAATAAATGCCTTAAAATTCCCGGGTCTACTCTCATATAATATTTACCATTGTCAGTCGTGTATTTACCGCTTCCAAATATAAGTTCTCGCTCATCAAAATCACGATGCCACATTTCTCTTAACTCATTTGTTGAGGCAGTCTGAGCTTTTCCTGAATCTAGTTTCTGATAGACGAACTCGAAAGCGTAGGGAATCAGATAATCAACAACCATATTTTTGAATTTTTTAGGCGCAACGGTTAAAGTCAATGAAATTATAATGGCAATTGAAACAATCAGCTTTGTTATTGCCGAGAATTTATTTTTCGTTTTTACTTTTAGAGAAATCAGAAAATAAATGCAGCCTATTCCTATTCCCACAAATCCCGTTCGTCCGGCAAAAAACACGCCGACAACAATAAGCAGTCCTGTAATAAGCTGCTGAAATTTTATCTTTTTAGATTCGACCAAAGTTTTTATGTACAAGATAAACGCAACTCCGTAGACGAGAGAAAGATGATATGTTGTCGCCGCAGAAAGCGCATATCCTCGAACTCTGTCTCCTAAGCCGATTACGCTTTCCGGGTCAAAATGATTAAAAAAACGTACAAATTTGCCAATAGAAGAAGGAAACGAAGTCGCGATAAGTTCTATAAAAGTCTGGATTACAAAAATCAAGATGAAGCTCTTCACGACTTTGTCAAAAGTGATATTTTTCACGTCGATATAGGTAAAAAAGAAAACGGCGCAGACAAAATGAACCAACTGCGTAATCATCAGTTTCATAAATGAAAAATCAGATGTTCTGTAAATAACCGGAAATATTCCTGAAAATCCGATGAGAAATATCTGAAAAATAAACGCTCTGCGGATAAATTTTGTTCCCCAAATCCGTAAAAATGAATTAAGCCATGTTTTATTCACACAGATACACAAAAAAATCGGGACTGCAATCAGCATGCTTGCTGGAAAAACGAGAATATAAAAGCTGAAAATGTAACAGAATAATAAAAATGTGAACAATTTAAATCCTTTTTAATTTCGCATAAAGATACAAAATCTTATGTTTTAGTTTTGTTGATTTGAGAAGCAGTTTTTCTGATTTTTTCAGCTCTTTTTTCAATTCTTTGCTGCTGTTTGTAAACTCCAAAGCTTTTTTTGACTGAATTAGTCCGGAAACAATCTGTGCTGCCCGCGTTGTAAAAAGTTTCTGCAGTTCTCGTGGAAGTTTTTTTGAAAGAATAACAATTTTATTTGCAATAAAAAGCTTGTCCTTTACATTTTTTTCCTTTACAGAATTGATAATCGAGCCTTTTCTGTTGTCAACGTAAAAATAAAAAACACACGGACAAATATGAATATTTTTTGCAGACAGAAGAATTTGTGCAAACCAAAGCTCGTCTTCGTGCAGAATTCCTTTTTCAAAGCGGAGACTGTTTTCTTTTAAATAATCGAGACACAAAACAAACTGCTGGCCTGCCGTGTGCAGATAATAATTATTGATGACCCGGTTCAGGAATTTTTGAAGCGGAATCGTTCCATCTTTGTACTTACTGCTGACAGATTTTGGATTGCTTGACCAGTATTCATTCGGAAGATAACAGATTTCCGGAAAATTCGCATTTTTTAAGGAAGTTGAAATTTCTTTAAGAACTGTATCTGAATAAAGATAATCGTCGCTGTCTAAAAATAAAACATATTTTCCGCTTGCTGCAGCAATTCCTGCATTACGGGCATCGGAAAGTCCTCCGTTTGTTTTATGAATAACTTTTATCCGGTTGTCTTTTTCAGCATAGTCATCGCACATAGCCGGACAGCTATCAGGAGAACCGTCGTCAACAAGAATCGCTTCCCAGTCATCAAAATTTTGCGACAAGACGGATTCAACACATTTTGAGAGATATTTTTCTACTTTGTAGACCGGAATTATTATGGAAAAGAAATTGTTTACTTTTTGAGTTTTAGACACAGAAAATCTCCTGTTTTTTGAAGAATAGTTGCTCCGCAGACAAATAAAATCCTAAAATTTAGCAAGAGTTTGTACCCCCCCCCCAACCCATACCTATTACTAGTAATAGTGGCGTTGTGCAATATGTGCAATGCGAGTATTTGATATGGAACTAAAATTCCTTTTGAAAATCTCTGCTTTTTCATTTTCTTTATAAGTTTTTTTATATAAAAAGTTTCATCTTGGGCGGAACTTTTATAAGTTAAAAAAATATTTTTATGAAAGTCCGACTCTTTATCTGAAAGATTGAAGTAACTTGTAAAAATTTTATGGACAGAATCAATTTGTTCTTTTCTAAAAACACTGGAGGTCTGTTTTTCAAAAAATCTGTATTCAAACAGCTGCTCTTTTAGATTTCCGCCTTTTATTCCTTTGTTAAGAGTAAGCCGAACCCAAAGCTCATAATCTTCCGCATATAAAAAAAACTCATCATAAAGATTTTCTTTGTATATTTCTGAACGAATAAGAACCGAAGGATGAATAAAAGAAGAATAAAATCCAAGACAAAATAAATTTTCTTCCGCCGTTATTGGCAGACGTGAAACTCGAGTTTTTTCACCATTTTCGTTGATATAAAATGCGTTTGTTCCGCAAAAACCGTAATCTTTGTGATTTTCCAAAAACTCAACCTGTTTTTCAATTCTTTTAGGAAGAGAAATATCATCCGCATCCATTCGGGCTATATATTTCCCTCTTGACTGCAAAATCATATTGTTCAATGTCTTTACGATTTTTAAGTTTTCTTCGTTTTTATAAAGTTTTATGCGGGAATCCTGTTTTGCCAGCCACTGCAGAATTTCAAAAGTAGAGTCTGTTGAACAGTCATCTGTTACGATTATTTCAAGATTTTTATAAGTTTGGTTTATTATAGAACAAACCGCTTGCTCAACATATTTTTCTGCGTTGTAGCAGGGAATTATTACAGAAACGAGCGGAGCGTTTTTGTTTTCTTCGTTTTCTAACATTTATCTTTCCTCCATAAAAATTTATTTATAAAATGCAGCAGTTTCGATAAACGGACACTGAGTCTGTCGAAATGCAACCACAACAATATTGTTGTCTGGCGATTTTTATTTTTGAGGAAAGATAGAAACTATAGATTTGAAATTAAATTCTTTTACAGAACTGTTGCTGAACCTTTCGAAAACAGAACCGATAGATTCTTAGCCACATGATTACCGAAACAAACACGGTAATGGCAGTTTTTAAAGAAAGTCTTACACTTTTCTGACAAGTTCTTCATTCGTCTTAAAAAACTGAACGCCGGAAATTTTATCTTTTTTAAGATAATTCTCTTTCACAAGATTTTCCAAAATGTTTTTTCTGAAGTATGATGAATCAGTAAGCCCCAAGAACGAAGCGATTTCGCTGGATTTTCGCGCTTTTCCATAGCAAAATGAAAGAATTTTTTCATCATGTTCGCTGCCATTTGAAACAGGTATGTATTCAATTTCTGGCAGAGTATCGTCTTTTATGCCGTCTGTAAAAGTCAAATCCGGCAACACAAGCGTAAAATGATCTGACGAAGAAAAAATAAAAGGTTTATGATTCTGGTCTGCATCTTCGTATTCCTGAACGATTTTGTCAAAGCCAGTTCCCGCCGCTTCCATAACATTGCACTTTACAAGAACACCGCAAATCAGCTCGTTTCGTCTCTTTGAAATTACGTTAGAAAGATTGTACGTCTTTCCGATTTTTCCGCCTTCATAAAAACTTCCAGGTGAAGATATTTCAAGCCTGTCCTTGAACATATCAATTTGAATTTGCGTGCCGTCAAGAAAATAGTCACGGTGAGCAACAGCATTTATAATTCCTTCAAACAGAGCGCGTTTGGGAAAAGCATCAAGATTTTTGCGTGATGAATCAAACTTTACAAACGAATGATTCATACGCTGCTCCACAAATTCCATCATAAATGCGATTGAATCCGTAATGCAACCATTAAATCGGTTCACCGTAACAACTCTTTCGCTTCCTTTGTTAAATCCGCCGAATACAGAACATTGGACTTCTGTCTTTTCGCCATTGTAGGCATCAGAAAACAAAACGGCTCCATTTTTTAAAATTTTATCGTTTGTAAAAAATCCAAGCGACTGCAAAGCCTTGTCCGAAAGTTCGCTGTTTTCGTTGTGTTCACTGAAAAATTCAAGCAATTTTGAAAAATTCGTGCGTACATATTTTTCGTTGGAATCCGTAACATCAAACTGAACGCCACGGCTTTTTATGCTCATCGAAATTATTTCTTCGTAAGTTGCACCATTTGTAAATCCGTCGCGGCGCATATAAATTGAAGGTACATTTTTGAATTTTACAATTACAGGTTTTACAGCAGACTCTGCAACATCAATGCGGATTACAAAAAGTTCTCGGTCGTTGTTTTCGTAGCGGATAAATGAAATTTTCACGCTAGGACGCGGAAAAATATGCTCATTTACCTGATTATTGAAAAAGTTCCGCTCGTTGTCGGCATCTTTTCTTGAAAAACCAATCAACTTATTCGACTTGTCTTCCACCCCGATAAAAAGCGAGCCGCCTTCTGCATTTGAAAACCCTGCAACAGTTTTGAGCCAACCTTCAATATTTTCACGACTAAGCCGCGACTTACACTCAAGATTAAAACTTTCAATAGCATCCACTTTTGCAATGTCATCAAGAAGCATAGATTCTCCCTAACTTCAAATTACTACAAAACAGTATTTGAACTTACTTCAAAGTGTACTTCAAACCTACTTCAAAGTAAAGAGTGAAGTTGTCTGAAGTACATTTTTCTTCCCTCAAAAATAAAAATGTCAAAGAACTTATCCGCGTATGCGGACAATACAATTTATTTTTCTCTCCAAAACTTTTCCTTTAGATTTTTTTTATGTATACGTCGGATTAAAAAGTTCTTTCAAAACCTCAAACTTTGAAAGCAAATCTTTGTTTATTTCAAAACTTTCAAGATTTTGAATCTCGTTTACAGCCGTTATTGTTTTTTCAAAAGAATCCGCATAGAACATATAATTACAATCTTTGAACCAGACAAAACCGTTTTTTACTTTTCCGTAAGAATTATCCAAACCGATACAAGGTGTTTTTGAGATATAACTTAAAATTGTTCCGTGATAGCGGTCTGTAATAACAAATTGAAAGTGATTGAAATACTCTAAAACCTGCCGGATTCTCTCTTCTTTATTCTCAATATTTCTGCCGCTTAAATCATCAGTATCCCAATATTCAAAAGAAAATCCGTTTTGAATTAAATAATTTTCCAGTTTTTTAGTAAAATCATTTTTTAGAGTGCCTTCAATATCTTTTCTAAGACAAAGCAGAACTTTTTTATTTTTTTGATAATCCAAGAATCTTGCTGGAGAAGCAGAAAGAACCATATCCGGACAAAGACGAACATCACAGCTAAAATTTTGTTTACAAAAATCAAGGCTTGGAAAATCACGGGCGAAAATCGTTAAATTCTTATGAGATGAATAGATTTTCTTTGCACGTGACAAAATAAAATTTTTCTTTTTATCTCCAAAATAAACAGTCTGCGGCATAGAAATTATTCTGTTTTTAGGAAACCACTTAACTATATTTTGTCTTAAATATTCTTCAGAAGAATAAACCGCCCCCATGTTGCCGCCCCCCTGAATAATGATTAAATCATCATCATTCAGGGGGATAGAAAGAAGTTTCTTTTTATTCACACACTGGCGGCTGTACAAGACGGTCTTTATTGGCAAGCCTGCATATTTTCTCAAGAATTCCAAAGACTTTACGAAAATGGCGACATCTCCAAGATTCGAATATGAAGGCGCTAAAACATACACAATTCCACGTTCGGAATGAATTTTGTCTAAAGAAAGGTTCTGCTTTTGTTTTTTATAGTAATGATTATAATTTCGCAATAATTTTACTTTCTGAAAACAAAGAGAATGGTTGCATAAAAAATCAAGAACCAGTTTTATAGATTTTTTCATTTTTTTACCCTGAAACGACGTTTTAATGCCCGGAATTTTCCAGTTGCCAACCTAAAAAGATGAAGACACTTGTTTTTTCTGATTGCTTTCTTTTTTTCTTTGTCTGTAAAAACTGGATTTTGTGTTCCTGCGTTGAACGAAAAGAAATCCTGACACAAAGGTGTTAGCCAATACCCCCCCCCGTATGTTTTTCTATCACGCTCATCTTTATAAGTTGGAATCGGCAGATTTAAATCTGGAACGTTTCCTGCAAGCGCGAGAAATGCGTGTCCATTGAAGCAATGCGGAAGCGAGCATTTTCCAATCGGGGAAAAATCAATCGGCTTTTCAATATCTGTAAAAAGGTTTCCTAAATGGTCTCCGCAATAGCAGCTTTTGTATTCGCCTGACTCCAAATAAACATAAAGCGAATTTTGTCCTGCATAGCAAAATTCATTGATTTTCCGTCCAAAAAGACTGAATTTAAAATCGAAAAGCGGAGAGTTAAAAACAGACCAAGTTTTCTTATATTCTTCTTTTGAAAGTTTCGTTAAAAGCTCAATTTTTTTTGTCGCTTCATTTCGAGCCACGGTTATATGAGGCAACGCTCCAAAATTTTTTATTGAAAACTCTTTTATTTCATCAATGTATGGAATAAGCTCATCGTGAGGAGTTATTTCTATCGTGTACGAAATTCCGGCATCTTTTGCCTTGTTTACATTCTCAACAAAAGTTTCAAGAAGATTTTTCTCTTTTAACTGTAAATAATGGAACGAGAATTTCAAAAATAAATGGTTTCGTTCTTTTTCATCAAGAAGCGCAATAAGCTCATCGATTTTTTTTGTAATTGAACCGTTTGTAATTATGTCGCAAAAATGGCCTTCATCAATCAGCCCTTTTACCAATGAAAACAAATTTTTTTGCAGAGTGGTTTCTCCAGAGGCGCACATATTGAAATAGCAAATTCCGCCAAGCCGTTTAACAGAAAATGCCTTTACCATATCGTCAACGGGAATTGGAAAATCAGCTATTCTTCCGTTATATGGATTTGAGTGGCAGCCTAAATAGCAATATGAACACCGAAAATTGCAGGCAAAAGTTGGAACTCCGCACGTTATAAATCTTTTAATCTTTTCCATAATTCAATTTTTCTCCTTTTATTTCAAAACTCAAAAACATATTCCCATTTTTTGCTTGAGTAATATTTAATGAATTTGTCTATGTTGCATTTTATTTTTCTTGAATTCAAAAACTGAAGAAAATACCTGAAAACATTTTTTTGTTTTGCAGGCTCCAAAAGCCATTCATGAGTAAAAACGACAACCTCGCTCTCATCCTTGTTCTCTGAAAACAGCTCCATGAAATTCTTTGTGTCGTCAAAGCGGAAGTCTGTCTTTACAAAAGTCAAATTGTCCGCAAAAAGCAGCTCTTTTTTGTTAAGCTCGCTTTTTTGCACTGAATCCAGATAATAAGACTCTCGGCTGTTACTGTCCGCGCATAGAAGCTGCCGGATTCCGCATCTTGTGTTTCCATCTGAAATGCTTTCCACGAATCTCTTGCCGCCTGAAAAATAGTCAAGCCGCACTGTCTGTGTTAAACAATTTAAAGTTCCTGTTATGCGCTCAATCTGGCTCACAAACATCTCGTACCCCCCGTCAAAAGTATTGTCTTTTGCAGATTTTTCCGCATGGAAGCCGAATTTAAGCCATCCGGAAGATTCCTTGAACTCATCCGCAAATTTTTCTGTGCAGTCCGCAAGCGAGAAGCCTTCTTTCTCATAAAAGCAGTAGAGCGACACTCTCGCGTTGTATTTTTCGTGGAGAGATTTTATGTAAGCTAAAACCGGCTCGTCAAAAGCAGAGCCATATCTGTTCTCGTTTATTGTAAGATTCTCAAAGCAATTTATTACGTCGTCAACAGAGAAATGAATTTTCTGGACCGCAAAGAGTCTAAAAGAAAAGACAAAAAAGGCTAAAAATAAAATCCGCTTTTTCATTTTCTGCCTCTCCTGATTTTTTCAATTATTACCTTTCCTTCAGCGGCTTTCATTCCGACAAAGAAAATCAGGATTCCTGAAACAAAGAAAGACACAACGCAGGTTGCAAAAAACTGAAGGAGGGTTTTTGAAATCATTTTTCCGCAAGCAAAAGTCACAAAAGCAGAAACCGCCGCTATAAAAATCGGAACCAAAACTGAATCGCGCAAAAACAGACGGACTGACAGGCCAAAATATTTTTTTGAAAGCAGAACACGTATTGCGAACGCAACGCAGTTCAAGGCAATTCTTATGTAAAGAATCCAGTACGGATTTGCCCCAAGACAGAACGCGGCGACAGAGAACGGCAGATTCAAAATGTTTATCATGCCGATTATGATTTGATACGCACGAATTTTTCCTGTTGCCTGAATAGAAATCCAAAGCGGGCCATTGAGCGATTCTATAAGCGAAAAAATCAGGACAAGACGGACAAATCCGAGTGAATATTGAGGAACATTTTTTAACCATAGCGAAAGCAGAAAACTGCAATTTGCGTAAACCGGAAGAACAATCAGCCAAAGAAGATAAAATGAAAATTTTGCCGAGCGGTTTACAAGCTTCTGAAATTCCTCTTTTTCTCCAGCCGCATAACTTTTTACCAGTTGAGGATTGAACGCTGTCTGAAAATTGCTAACAAAACTGTAAACGGCAGCATTCACCTGGTTCGAGATTCCCATTGCCGCATTCACAATTACGTTTGTAAAAATATTCAGGACAATATTTGTTCCTTGAGTGTTCGCCACATTCGCAACAGCTCCAAACAGACTCCATCCACTGAACGAGACAAGCTCCTTTCCCAAGCCTCTATCCTGAACTTTTTTATAATGCGCAATCTCAAAATTCCTGTTGCAGTAAAACTTATACACAGCAAGAATGATGAATGAGACCGCAGCAAGCAGAAATGAATAGAAGATAAGCTTGTCCAACGGTGTAATTTTTAAAAGGAAAACGACGGCAAGCTTCAAGACAGCCTCAACAACGCTCAAGCCTGCAAAAAAAGACATCTTTTCATAGGCGATAATCACAGCGTTGTACGGAACGCGCATTATATTTGCCAAAGTTGTGATAACTGCAGCCTGATAGCACCAGAAAGCCGCAGTATTTCGCCAGCCCGGAATATTCAATTTTGCATTTACAAACCAAAGCCCGACAGTTTCAGCCAAAATAATAAAAATTAGGCAGATAATTCCATGAATCACAAGGCTTGCGGAATAGACATTCTGAGTTTTTTCTGTGTCATTCTTTCCAAGATAGAAATTCAAAAAGCGTTGCACGCTTGTCGCCATTGCGTTGTTCACAAAACTGAACAAAACAACCACCCCGGCAACAACATTGTAGATTCCGTAATCCTCTGCCCCAAGCACGTTTAAAACAACGCGCACCGTGTACAGCGACACGAGCATTATGAGAATCTGCCGAAAATAAAGAGCGAGCGTATTTTTTGCAATGCGACTTGAATTACTCATCTAAAAACAAAAACTCCTCAAAGCCTAAAAAATGTCAAAACACTCAAAAAAACACTCCGTAAAACTTGCTTCATGCTTTTTTTATCTGGGCGTGCCAGCAACGAGTTGCTGTCGGGCTTTTCGCACTTCGCTATCCGCTCATTCTTCCGCTTCACTTTCGTTACGCTTCAGAACTGCTTCGCAGGTGCTACAATCCCTCACGCATTTTTGCTAATTTTTAAGTTCCCTCAAAATACGTCTATTCATCTCCCGCCGTTCCCTGTCGAACCACCAGCCGTATTTCTTAAAATATTTGAACGCGCTTTTTATGTGCGCCAAAAGCATTTTTCTATTTTTGTAGCTTTCTTTCTGGTGATCGTGAATAATCTCGACTTCTGGAAAATACAGCGTTTTTGACACACGGTGCAGACGGCGGATTAAATCAAAATCTTCAAAATACATAAAAAATCTGTCGTCAAAGAAAATATCGTTTTGTTCAAGAACACTAAGACGCATAAACATAAAACAGCCAGAAAGGCACGGCGGATTTATCACCTTGTCGTAGCCAAAATTTTTAAGGCAGTAGCGCTCGTTTTTCTTTTCGCTCCAGTTTGTTTTTGGCAGAAAGCGGCGGAAAATCAGGTCGCCAGGAGTCGGAAGAAGTTTGCACAGATACTGAATTTCGCCGTTCGGATAAACAACTTTTGGAAGCACATAAGAGGCATCTGGATTTTTATCCATAAAATCAACAAGAGCCGGCAGAACTTCTGTGCCAAAACGAATGTCAGGATTTAAGACAACGTGGTAAACACTGTCGTTTTCTAAAGCCTCGCTCATTGCAAGATTGTGGCTTGCGCCGTAGCCTAAGTTTTCGTTGTGAATATATCGGAGCTTTGTAACGCCGTTTTCTTGTGAACGTTTTTCTAAAATCCGCCACTTGTCGTTCGGAGAGTTATCGATTATGTAAAGCGTTTGAACACACCTAGAGTCAAAAACAGATTTAAAAACGGCTTCAATCTGCGAACGCGGAGTATTATATAGAACAATGCTTGCACTAAGTTTTGTGGTCATTTTACAGCCTCCGCATTACACTTAGTTCCAAAAAATTTCTGCTGAAAACTTTCGAGCAAAAATGCACACAAAAACGAAGTTCCCAAAACTGCAAAAATCGCAAAGCCACTCATTTTTTCAAAAAGCCCAAATGAAATAAAACACATTGCAAGCGGATAATGAACCAAGTACAAACTGTACGAATAATCAGTTTTTTGCCCCACATTCTTAAAAATCTTTAAGTTTAATCCTAAAAACATTACGCAAACTGCAAGGCAAACTGGCATAAATATAGAAGAAACAAAAGGAATCTTAAAAACATTCAGCAAAACAAGAATTGCAAGGCACGGCAAAAACGCAAAATTCAACTTTGGAAAAAGTTTTTCGCCGTAAAAAGCAAAAATCATTCCGCTTACAAAATACGAGATAAATGCAGGAAGCTGATTATTTAATGCAGATGGAAGCGAGGTCTTTTCAGTTACAAATGGCATAAAAACCTCGTACAAAACGGAAAGCAAATACAGCGCAACAAACACAATACATTCGTACCCCCCCCGTTAATTTTCTCGCGCAGATTCTTTACCACAAAAACAATGAACGGAAGAAGAATATAAAATCCAATTTCTATTTTTATAGTCCACAAAGAACCGTTGACGCTTCCATTTAAAGCCAAACCTTCAAAAACACCTGGAAGATTTGGATGAATAAAATTTAGTGTTAAAATATTTGCCACAAGATATTTATAAAAACTGGCATTGCAAAAATATTCTCGCAAAGGCAAAACCGAAAATGCAGAAAGAACAACCGCACAGACAACCACAACAAGCCAATACTGAGGCAAGATTTTTTTAGCCCTTTTTGTTGCGTATTTTTTAACAGAATTACTTTTAAAAAACGAAAGAGTTACCCAAAAACCACTTAAAATAAAAAAGACGTTTACGGCAATTCCACGCAAGTCGTAACAAGGAAGATTTACACCGCTTAAAACAACGCAATGTTCATAAATTACGATTAAGCAGCACACAAGACGCAAAAAGTTAAATGAATTGTCTTTTAAGGCGGCTTTAGCCCACTCTGCTGATAAACTGTTCTCCGTTTTTATAGCGTTCATCGCTTAAAAAAAATCCTTAGTAAAAATAAAAATCCCCCGTTCGGGCCGAAACACCGTAACGGAGGCAGCAACAAAAATAATTGCTGTTAGCAATATTTTATATTGCCATAAGATTATTTTCAAGTGTTGCTGATAGCAATATTATTTTGAAAATGACAGACATTCTTCTGGTAGTGGGAAAAAATATTAGAAAAATAAGAAAAGATTTTGGCTGGACTCAGGCAGATTTAGCAGAAAAATCAGGAATTTCTGTTCCTTTTATGACGCAAATTGAACTTGGAAGAAAGTCTGCTTCGCTAGAAGTTATACAAAGTATTGCCAGCGCATTGAACGTTTCCTACCAGCAGCTTTTTATGGAACAGCTGCCGGCTCATCAAAACACAACAAATCTTGCCAATTTTGAACAGACTTTAAAAGTCGCAATGACAAAAACTTTACACGAGGAATTTTTAAAGCTTCAGCTATAAAATATTTGAATTTTGCTGTCGGCAAAACAAAAAAAAACGCAACAGGGATAGGAATGGCCGCGCAAAGCGCAGGTGCGAAGCACCGAAGGCGCGTAAGACGCCGTAGCCATGGATAGCCCGGCCGGCACAAAGTGCCGGGTTGCCCAATTATTTTTTAGCCTGGTCAAAACAATTTTTAAAAATCAAAAAACGGTCAGATGCTTCAAGTGAAAAATAATTTCTAAACCCAAGCTCTGCGTTATATCTTTTTATTACTGCCCGGAAAAGCTCACGCTCGTTTTGTAAGATGAGATTTTTTGAAAGTTGAGTAAACCATTTTGCAATTTGAACAATGTGGTCTGGCAAGCCTCTGCTTCCGGAGCGTTCGTAAAGCTCAGCAATATTTGCATCATTTAGTTTTGCATAAATCTTTAAGGATTCTTCTGAATCAGAAAAAAGATAATATCTCCACCATTGAGTGCCAAGATAATTTCTTCTTTCTGAATAAAAATGGTCTTTTGAATCTTCCCACCTCCAGAACACGACATCTGGCACTAGCTGAAGATTTAAAAACTGCCACATAGGAAGAGTTGCAGCAACCGAAGGTGTAATATTCATTTTTTCGTAAAGAAACCTGCCAAGCTCTTTATCAAAATTCAATTTTAACGTAGCTGCTGTATTTTTAGTAAGACCGCCAGCACCGTATTTTCTTGCAAGGCTGACAACATCCTGTCTCAAAGACATAAGCTCCTCAAATGAAACCAGATCCCCGACCCCAGGCGGAACAAGCTTGTTTTCTCTCAGTCCTTCATAAACAAAATTTCTGTCTTTTAGTTTTTGGTACAGCTTTTCAGGATCATCATCGATTACAGGATAAACACGTATTACTTCTTCATCATTCATTTTAGTCATCTCCAAAAACGTATTCCTGAATTGCCGTATACAAAAAATTTCTTTGCTCTTCGCCCTGAACTGCCATTTCCTTTAATGAAGGCAAATCTTTTTCTGGCAAATACCGATCTTTTACTTCATTCAGAATTTTTGAATAAACAGCACGTAAAGTAAAAGCATTTTCCTCAAATGACTCTGAAAGCTCATCAAGTCCGTGTTCCTTATCAAGAGCATCAAAAACAATAGTTCTATACACATCAAACATAATCATTTTCAACAGATAATTTGCGGCAACATCATTCTCTAAATCTGAATTTATCTTTTTGAAAAGCGGATGGTCTATATTAAAAAATAGAGTGTATGCCGCATTAAAATTGCTGTCTAAATCAATATACTTTTTGCGGAGATAATACAAAGCTTTCTTTGCAATTCCAGAACGCTCCTTAAAAGAAACTGCTTTTACAGGAAAAAGAGCTTGACCGCCTTCAAGATACAAAAGTTCAGAAGTTCTGAATATAACAGCTCCTTTTTCTGTTGCAAATTCTGACTTTTTCTCTAATTTATCTTCAGAAGAAATTGCCAGAACCAAAGAAATTTCTGTATCGCCCGCAATTTTAGTTCCTGGAACAATGCAAGAAAAATTATATTCTTTAACGCTTTCATTTCTTTTATTTTCATACTTTTGAACAAATGCGCAGCCTTGCAGTGAAGTCCCGTTTCTTCCCGATAAAGAGTTCCATACAATATAGAATGAAGCTTCTGCATTTTTAGAAATAAAAGAATCAAGCTCTTTTGCTGAAACATATATATTGCAGTTTATTTGCAAATCCGCATTTTTCTTCCAGGATTTTATTTCGTGCGACAAAGGTATTGGACGCCCGTAAATCTGCCATTCAGCCTGAATTATTCCAGAATCTTGGGAAACAGTCTTATAAGTATATATTTTATTATGCATCAGCTTCCTCCCAGTCAATTTTTAAATCAAATGAACAGTCTTTTTGGCATTTTATTTTAAAATAGCAAGTTTCCGGGAGCTTAAATATCTTTGGAAGTCTTGAATCTGTCATAGAGACAGTGCCATCTTTATCTTTTTTATATGTTCCGGAAAACTTTAGGTAAGTTCCATTATCCTCAAAACTGTCTCCAGCATCTAAAGTTTCGATTTTAGGAACTATATTATTTATCTTGACAGCCTTATCCTTTAAAACATTTATCTTGTATTGAACATAAACATATTTTTCGTTTGTTTTTGAATCGATTTCAATATACGAATTTCCAGTTTTAGTAATTGCCGACTTTTTGTTTGATGCCTTTGATTCTGCCTGAACAGCAGGTTTCAAAGTTTTCTTGGCTCCGCCAACTGGCAATTTATATGGAAGAAGTTTTGCACCTAAAGTGCGTTGAATCATAACTGAAATATTTGCCGCAGAATCATCAATTTCTTCAAAAGCGCAATTCAACCTTACAAGCAGGTCAATTTTATTTTCAACAGTTTTTAAATAATTGTGAGGGAACATATCATTTTTATGTTCCCAGCGTGTATGAGTCTGGTTTTCTATTCCCCGAAAATACCGGTCTATTTCGCCCTCAGACTCTCCGTTAGAAAAAGACTTCGTATCACAGGTAAAAACTCCAAAACACGTTTCATTAAGGTTCTCTTGGCCGATGGTATACTTTCCATAATAAACAATATTTCCAATTCCTCGCATAAAGGCGACAAGTGGCTGTGAAGTCCTTAAAACTGGTATCAATTCTTCATATTTACTTTTTTTGGGCGAAGTCTTTTCGATGCAGGCAATTCCAAGCTTTACGCTAGGCCGTTCCTGAGAAATTTCAATGCATCTTTTTCCATCAGCTTTTATCTCTTTCTTTTTTATCGCATTAAGTCTTCTGTAAGCGTTTATAAAATGCTTATAAGGATATACTTCATTTGGATTATCAAGCTCAATCTTTTCTTTTTTATAGGCAATTTCAAAAACAACTTTTTTCGCAATTATTTTGTTCCAGTACCAATGAACTAAATACTGAGGAATGTCGTATTTGAATATTTCATCGATTGTTTTTTCGTTTCCATTTTCGTATTGAGGAAAAAGCCGAGGGCGGGCATTTAAAATAAGGATTTTTGTTCCTGTCTGCATTTCGTTAAAGACATTCATGCCGATTGCTTCTGCAATTTCATCTGCAAGTTTTCCTAAAACAGGCGACGCATAAACGCCACTTTCGTTATCGCTTTGCTTCTTCTCTCCCCACCAGCATCTGTTATCTATTCTTTCATCCATTGAAACAGCAATAAGTCTGGACTGATAATTCGATGCGCTTTCAGATTTTATTCTTGTATAAATTATTATTGTTCTGGCTTGAGAATATAAAAAGAACGCCGCTTTTCCAAACCCGTACGAGCCTCCGTCATTTGAATCAAGCGATTTGTCATTTCCTGTAAAATAGACAAAATTTGCAAAATTCTGATTTTCCTTTTTCTCTGTAATTCCAGGAAAACCTATTAGACCAGTAGTATTAATATCGCTTATCTCAATATTTAGAGAAGATGTTTTTATATATTTCTGTACATTTTTGGCATAGTACGAATCTGAATTTTCTGAATTAAACAGCTTTTGTATGAAAACCATTTGGTCTGAAGAAAAATTGAAAGCCCGAATTGAAAAATTCAAGGGCAAATATTTAGATACTGCCTTTCCTGTTTTTTCATCAAATTTTCTTTCTTTTAATCGGCTATCAAAAGAATTTTGAACCGCTTCTCTTAATAAGATTTCTGTATCAGTCAAAGAAGAACCGTTTAAAGTCTTGGAAGCTCCACTTGCGTTTATAGTTCCCATTCCTCGTCTGAACGGAACTTCATCAAACTTAAAATCAATCATGCTCCACTCCATCTAACGAAATTGTCATATACGAATTTATTTCAATGTTCTTATCTTTTGGAAAAACAAGCATTATCCCGATAACGTCTTCTGCCGCATCCAATGGCAGTCTGCCTGTCTGATTTGATTTTGGCTTACTGTCTTTATCAATCGGGTATATGAGCAAAAGCCCAGGCTCAGCGATTTCTTTTTCTTCAAAATATTTATGGCGCTGAAGAAACATTTTTAAAGGCCTGAATTCATCTTTTTCAGAATCAGGAATATCTGTATCAACAAGCATATTCTGCGGTTGGCCCAAAACTTTTATGTTTGCTATTGAATCATTCTTGCTTTTCGGATCCAGACGGCTGCGGTTAACAAGATGAACTCTCAGCCTTGAGCAAATCTGATATTCACGGCCCATTTTGGTTTGAATTATTGCGACATTCCAGTTTTGCAAAAAGTTTTTGGAATTGATTTTTTCAAGATATTTCAAGATTAATTTTTTTCGGCAAGCATTGTTGGACTCACAAATTTTATATTTTTCAATAAACTGCCGGATTTTAGAAATTGGAATATTCTGATAAATAACACTTCCATTTTTTTCTACTGGAGTTTGAGCTATTCCATCAAGAAATTCTCTTGTGGCAATTTGATTATGCAAAAGCCATTCTTTATTTGTGCGCTCAAAGAATAAAGTCGATGGTCTTTGCCCTGCATAATTTATGCCAGTAATTTTTGCATTCTGCATTGCCAATTTTCTCGTGATTTGAAGAAGAGGAAGAACTCGTATTCTGGGAGCTATCTCAGCAGGAGTAAGACCGTTGCCATAATCTGTAAACTGTTCCTGTAATTCGTCTTCCACATCTGCAAGCAAAGAAAAATTTTTTGCTATTTGTTCTGTTGTCCAGATTCTTGGCAAATCTTCATAGCCAATTCTGTATCCAAACCAGCGCCCCATTTGCAGCAATGTGTCATATAATTTTGATGTTCTGTAAAAATAGCTTACGACAAGACCTTCAAGAGTGAGACCACGCGAAAGAGTATTTCCGCCAATTACAATATAAACCTTGCTTTCATCATCAGGATAATGAAGCCTCTCTTCCAAAGGTACAGAACTATTGTCAACTACGGTTTCGATTTTATCTGCGACCTCTAAAATAAAGTCTTTCAGCCGGTTAAAATCAGGGACTTTGTATTTTTCTTTATCTTCTTCGGAATAATTAAAAAGCTGTCTTATAATTTCAAATGAAACTCTGTCTTTTTCAGAATTCCAAACTTTCTCCATATAACTAAAAAAGTCAGATGGATTTTGTTTTATATTCTCTATAAAAAACTCAACAGATTTGTTTACGACAGCATGCGTGGAAATTTTTAAATCCACATGTATAAGCATTGAAGAGTGTTTATTGCTAAAGCCACGATAATATTTACAAGCTGTAGCTACAATAAAGTAAAATATAGCATTCTTTAATGATTCGGGAACATCTGCATAGTCATTAGACTTTGGATTTATCTCTTCCGTCTCTACAAAATTCACAACATCAAGCAATGGCACAGGACTGTCAGGATTATCATTTGACGAGCCAAACAATTTTCGCGCGCTATAATATTTAGGACTTATAGTTAGAGGGTAAATAAAATCTTCTGGATACAGACTGTCTTTTCCAGGCTTTTCATTAAGGACATTGGCAAATGGAGTTGCCGTAAATCCTACATAGCAATACTTGTCAAAAATATTTAATATATCTGTAATCAATGAATTGATAGAACTTCTTTTTCCTGTTGCAAAACCGTCATCATCAAACTGCTTTGCAACATTCATAGAAGCATTGTCACATTCGTCATCAATAACAAGAACTGTTTTATTTTTCCAAAACGTATCGCTATTTATATTCTGCAAATATTCTTTTAGACGGCGGAGAACATGAGGATTTTTTTTGAATACACCAAGAACTGGATTACTGCCGTTTATTTTTCCTTCTATACAGACATCATCTTTTCCCAGTTTGTCAGAGCTGTCCGTAAGCAAGTCCCAGCCCCCCATTTTATCAATTCCTAAATCTTTTCTAAAACGGCTTTGAGTCTGATTCCGTAGAGAATTTGTTATTCCAGAAAAGACAATGAAACACCTGCATCCGCAAGACGCGTACATTGAAATAATCGAAGACATCTGGGCAGTTTTTCCAGACTGAACGTGTCCATAAACCAATCCTTTTCTTGTTGCATCTTCTTTTGAAGTATCAAATCTCCGCGGATTTGAAAGCTGATTTATGATTTCAATTGACTGCTGCCTATTTATTTCAAGACGATTTTTATCCCAATTTTCAGATTTCATCTGCTGCTCAAAATGACTCCAGTATTTTGGCTCATACAGTTCATCAAAGGAAAACCAGCGTTCGTGTTTTGCTGAAATTCCATGAAAATCAGTTTTTAATTCAATTATTCTTCTTGCCTCTGAAATCCATTTTTCTTTTAAATTTATAAAATCTCCAGGATAATTTTTCTTAAACTCCCTAGCGTTATCCAAAACAACAAGTAAACTTTTTCCAATAGACTCCCAAGATTCGTCAGGGCGTCTCAGCTTCCAGGCAACTATATCTTGAATTAAATTTTCTTCTTGCTGTTTTTCAAAATCATTCATTTTCATTTCGTCTCCGGACATCTATTTTGAAATTTTCTGAATCGATTTTTGTAATAATCACGCTGTCAAAACCAAAGCGATTGAGTTTTTCCATTGTCAAAAGCTCGCCTTCTTTCAAGTGAAGAACATCACGCAAAAGCCATTTTCCTAAATCCTTATTCGGATTAGACATCAAAGCTTTTCCGCTGTCCTGACAGATTTTTGCAGACATTGAAGAACCGTTTGGAAGATGAAGTGTAAAAGAAATATCACGAGGAGGGAAAAAAGATGGAAAATCATGGTGAATGGAAAGAGGTATCGGAATATAAACCTCATTTGCGTCCCGTGCCCTGCCAGCTGCGTTCCATTGGTTCAGACCAGATTTTAAAGGAACTTCTTTTAGTCTTTCCGAATAAAGTGGCAGATATACATAGTCAATGCCAAACCTTAATTGTTTTTTGGAGCTTACAACTTGTTCGTGGATTACTTTATGAATATTGTAAATATCTGTGTATTTGCCTTCATAATACTCTGTATCAATAAGTTTCCGAAGAAGCTCATAAGGATCTTGAATAATAGAAACTGAAATTTCTTGTTTTTCTTTGGAATCCTTAGGAACTTCAAAATGCTTGAATAATGTGCTTTTTGAATAATTGAACTTATAAAAATCTTTTCCGTCTTCAAATTTGAGCGATTTTTCTGTATCTTTTATTACTTGAATTTTTTCTGTATTCAAAAGAGGATATGAAGAGTTAAAAACTGTAAGACCATTCTCAACCCGGCCGATAATGTGATAGCAGCCATCTGAAATACCATAAAGCCGCCGGCCCAACAGCATTCTTTCATTGCGTGCAACTGCAAGCTGATAGGCTAAATCATAGCCTCTATATTGTTTCAATTCTGAACTAAACGAATTGAACTCCGCAACTTTTTCAGTGCTTGCATTGTTTGTCAAAGTAAAAGTTTTTATTCCAACACCGAAAGCTCCTGTTTTTGCGTCATAAGCCGTATCCGAGCGGGAAAGATTTTCTGCTTTATAATATTTACAGAAAAGATTTTCTGTAACTCTGTAATGCAAGAACGGAATCGAACTGTCACTAAAGAGATTTGAAAGACGCGCCATGAGTTCGAGTAAAGAAAAATATTCTTTGTTTTGTTTCCATTCATTCGCAAAACTCATCTCTCATTCTCCCTTACAAATTGAATTACGTTTCTTGCAACGCGTTCTATCAGCGGTTCTGTTACGCTGTTTCCTGCCTGCTTGTATTTTTTGCTTTGCGCTATCGTTTGCGGAAAACGGAATGGATTTTTTATGTCAATCGGAAATCCTTGAAAACCTAAACATTCTTCCGGCGTTAACTTTCTGATTCCTTTTGAAGTTCGAATAATCGGAACATTGTGCCCTCCCTCGCCCA
>CAVJSA010000045.1:0-20892 GCA_963651875.1 Lachnospiraceae bacterium
ATTCTGAGCGCAGCGACTGCATGCGGCTTGCGACAGGTTTTCGGCGAAAGGCTATTTTATATATTTTTAGTGAAATTCGACATTTGGGCTA
Source organism: Lachnospiraceae bacterium (assembly GCA_963651875.1). GTDB lineage: Bacteria > Spirochaetota > Spirochaetia > Treponematales > Treponemataceae > Treponema_D. The sequence goes on from CAVJSA010000045.1 coordinate 92, forward strand.
TTTAGCTTCTGTAAAGCCACGCGAGCGCTCAAAATGTGTAACAAAAGCTGACAGCCCATTATATATTCCAAGAGAAAGCTTCTGCAAGTAAGAGTCATCTTTTAACAAAAGGCCTTCTTTTTGATTCGAGAGAAATCCCAGTTCTATCAGGACTGCCGGCATATTTGAATTTCTTACTACAAACCATTCTTCAGCCTTAATGCCACGAGCCATAGACTGATTTCCAACCTGAGCCTGCATTCCGTCCATTATAAATTTTGCAATGAGAATACTTTCTGTTGTGTATTCTTCTTCCATCATTGAATTCATTACTGTATAAAGCTCTTTGTCTTCTATGCTTCCTTTATCAAGAACGTTGCGTCTGTAACCTGGAGAAAGATACCAGACTTCAAAACCAGAAGCCTTTTTATCAAGTGAAGAATTGACATGAACAGAAACATACAAAATTGCTTCGTTATCCTTTAGTTTTATTGCATTTGCAATTTCTGTACGCTGCGAAAGTGAAAGAAAAACATCCGTAGAACGCGTTAATTGAATATTTTTATCAGGATAAGCACTCTTTAGTCTTGAATAAAGCATTTTTCCGACAGACAGGTTTATATCTTTTTCTGTAACGGTAATTTTTTTGCCATTTACAGTATGAGTATACTGAGCTCCCGGATCTTTTCCACCGTGACCTGGATCTATAAGGATTGCTCCGATTTTTAATCCATTTTGAGAATTTTCAGTAGCAAAAAGAGTTTTTACTTCATTTATGAAATTCTGACTGACTAAAACTTCGCCGTTTTTTAATTCAGGAATATCTGTTAAAACAAGTTTTGAATAATCTTCGAGAATAAAGTTGTCGCCAGTCTTAAACGACACCTGATGCCCGTTTTTTTCGAGCACACCAGAACCTGCCAGCGAATCCCAGTAAACTGTAATTCCAGATTTTGAACTTTCTTCAAGAAGATTTAAGTTTTTGTCTTCTGCAAAAAGGCAGACTCCCAAAAGAGACAGACAAATTACAAGCAGATTGATTTTCTTATTCACAGCAGAACTCAGCCCTTTTATTGTTTTTTTGCAAAATAAAGCATTCCCTGGATTGAACCGCGGAGAGCTGCCTGCCAAAAGAGTTTTCCGGACAAAAGAGCATGTTTTGGACAAATTGAATCAAAACGTTCAATAATCTGAGTAAACGTACAATGATTCCAGTCGCGACATTCATCCTGCACAGATTTTATTTCCTGAGGAATAAAGTCTGCAATCTTACAGTTCTGTGGTATGTCTAAAACCTTTGTCCAGTCAACTTCAATATTAAAAGCTGAAGGAGGAAAATCTTTTTCGTCTGAATGCTGATTTTTCTGCAAGAAGTCGTCTGTTGACTTATTATTAGGTTCAAGAATTAAAGTAATTTTATTTAATGCACTGTAAGCCGCTTCTACTGCCTGTTCGTGATTTTCTGCCTGAGTAATAACATTTCCGCACTTTTCTACATTATTGCGCGGAAAAGAAACTTCATCGCCAGCCTTGTTGCGAGGAAGTACATTTTTTACAAAATCAACATTTAAAGCTTTTTCCAGGCCTTCAATGCGTTTTATTTTTCCAGGAATACTAATCCAAGCACGTTCTGCACTCACCTCTTTAGACTTTAGTTCAAAAAGTTCAAAAGGCTGAACTTTTTCTGCAACCGACGGATGAGGACACCATTCAATTTTTGTACGATTTTGAATTATAAAATCAGGTTCTTCTCCAAGAGCAACTTTTAAGGCTTCCTTTGTTAAAAAACAACCAGAAGAATATGGAAAAGTCCAGCCGCTCATATAACCACCGGAAAGACGGGCAGCAATTTCCCCAATCATCGGACCGTTTTTTGTGTATTTTATGTCGGCTTTTGCAACGCCACAACTTAAACCAAGAGATTTTATTCCAAGAGCAAAAGTTGCAATCAGTTCAGTTTTTGTTTTTTCGTCTTTTAATGAAGGCATCGTGTGCCCTGTTTCGATAAAATACGGGGGATAATAAATATGACGATCTGCAAAACCGGTTATTGTAAGAGTTCCGTTGTAGACAATCGCGTCGATACTGAATTCCGGTCCTTCCATAAAGTCTTCAAAAATTGCCCGGGAAGAACGGCTGTTTTTTATTGCAGTTGTAACAGACTGTTCAAGTTCTTCCTTACTGCGGACAAGACGACAGCCACGTCCGCCCATATTATCAACAGGCTTTATTACTTTTGGAAAATTCAATTCTCCGCGCTCTGCCATTTTTACAAGTTCGGACAATCTTTTTAAATCAACTTCTTCAAATTTTGGACTTGGAACGCCTGCTTTTTCAAAACATGAACGCATGCGAACCTTATCAGACGCATTAAGGCAGGCTTCGTAAGAATGAGAAAAAAGTGAAAGCGATTGAGCAACGTATGCTGCATTTGCAGAAAAATCAGTTCCTGCTGTAAAAACGGCTGCAAGAGGACATTCTGATTCGTTTATTTTTTTAGCAAAGCGTAAAAGTCCGTCTCTGTCTTTTAAATCAACTTTTTCAAACAGGTCGGCATCTTTTACGCACACTGCATTTTCGTTTGCATCAACAACAACTGCCCTGTATCCAAGTTCTTTTGCTGCTTTAATTGCAGGTCCTTGCATAAGTCCTGCGCCAAGAATCATTACAGATTTTTTATTCATAATTTGTTTTTCCATTAAAACGTCGCGTTAAATGTCGCGCTCTTTTTTACAATAGACTTCGAAAGTATCTCCAAGACCAAAGAAACGGCTTGCGGCAGCATAAAAAGCCCACTTTAAGCTGTTCGGTTTTGCCCCGCAAAGATTTGGGAAGCGCTCCGGATGATGCCCCGTACTGACGATTTTTTCAATTTTAAAGCCATATTTTTTTAAGATTGAAGCCGTTCTTGCAGGTTCCCACAAAGAATAATGATCTGCAGGAGAATTCTGAAAGAAAGATTGAGTATTAAAACGTCCGGAAACTCCACTTGCCGACGGAGTGCTGAACGCAAAAACTCCGCCAGTTTTTAAAAGCTTAGAAACAGACTTTAAAACAACGTCCAGATTCTGAAAATGTTCTATTACATACCACATTGTAACTGCGTCAAATTCGCTTACGCCAAACTCAGAAACTGGATCAAAGGCCGGAAAGACTGCACAACTTGCAGGATAATGAAGTTTTTCCTGAACATAGGTTACAGCTTCTTTTGAAATATCAGTTCCAAAAACCTGCCAGCCGGCATCGTTTGCGGCATCCATAAAAGGACCAAAGGCACAGCCAATATCAAGAACGGCCGGAGTAATAAGTTTGTGAGAATTTCTGAAAATAAAATCAATAAGAGTCGTTCGCCGTATGCACTGACTTTTTATTGTCTGAAAATCTTCAAGGTAAGTTTTTCCGTATTGTTTTTTATAACCGTCAAAAAAATATTTTTCGTTATATGAAGTATTTGAAGAATCCGAAGTAAACGACATATAAAGCATTCCGCAGGTATTACAGCGACGGAAAGTTCTTTCTTTAGTTCTGGAAATAATCTGATCTTCAAAAGTTTTGTGTGAATCCGTACAAACCGGACAATAAAGTCTGCGTCCTTTAGAAAGCTGGCGGACAAATTTTCCTAAATCGTTTCCAGAGCCTTCTGTTTTAGAAAAAGGACTGTCCGGATAAAGTTCTTCAACCTTAGAAAGCGAATATTCAGCGCCGAGGTCATTGATATTCTGTACGGAAAGGCATTTAAAACCATATTTGCGTGCAAGGTTTACATGGAGAGGTGTTGTTCCCAAAAGAACAACTCCACAACCAGCCGCCACGGCTTCAAAAGCTGTAAAACCATAATGAGTTACAACAACATCATAGTTAAAAAGCTGTTCACGAAGATTATGAACCGGATTTATAAATGTAATTCGATTTAAGATTTCTGCAGGAACACGCTCTGAAGAAGCCTGTATTTCCTGAACAATGGCAGTTACGCTGTAACCAAGATTTGCATAAGAAATAGCCGCAGGAACAACTAAATCAGCAGGATCTTCGCCACCAACAGTAACGAGAATATTTTTTATATCCTGGGTTGAAGCAAGTTTGTGTTCACGACGGTTTTTAGGAAGTGTAACATAAGACGGCTCACTTACATTGGCAGGCCGCTGTAAACCATAAGACGGAATAATGTCTAAAAGATAATCGCAAAGGTCTGTGTTTAGAGAGCCTTCATCAATTGAAACCAATGGAGCTGAATCAGAAAGTTTTAAGGCAAAGTCGCGTTCTAAAACAAAGGCATCAGTAACAATCAGTGCGTATTCTCCTTTTTCTGGAAGAACAGTTACAATCTGACTTTTATCAAATCCGTCCTGAAGACTTGCTTCAATTACTTCATCTTTTTCTTCTAAACCAGCATTTTCAGGAATGTAAACATTTGCACCAATACAAGCAGCAATAGAAAGGCAGCGGCGCAAATGTCCGGTTCCCTTGCCTTTTTTTACACAGGGAACACACAAAACCGGATACTTTATTGAATCAGCTTCAAAGGCCGATATAATTTGTTCACTTGAATAAGGACCGTCTCCACCTAAGGCACGAACAATCGCACACGCCCGTCTGTAGTCAACAGAAGTGTCAATTGTTGTCCGTAATTCCTGCCGGTTCCATTGTGCAGGAGACGGAAGCATTACACTCGTAAAATTTTCAGGATGTTTATAAAGGGCAGGTCCAACATGTTCATGATCGTAAGGATCTCCAGTTAAGTCTCTTGCTTTTAAAAGCGAATGAGCATTGAAAATTTCAACACCGCTTCCATGAGGAAGCCCCGTATACGTTATGTAGTCGCAGGAACTTGTCTGGCTGCGACGGTTAAACTGTTCAATAAGGGAATTCGCACTGTCATAAAATAAAAACGGATTATCTGCTGTAGCACGGATAACGACATCTGCATTTGTCTGGGTAATCAGCAGACAAAAGCGTTCAAGAACATCTTCAAGAGGACCCTCAAAAACCTTAAAGCCATTACGCAAAGCAACAGGAGAAAGGTTTTCGGCACTTTGAGAATCTGTCGCAAGATAATAATCATCAGCCTTTACCTGTTTCATGGCAGAAAGAGTCCAGTCAAGGACAGTTTTTGAGCCAAGAGGAAGCAGAGCCTTACCAGGAAGACGTGTCGAAGAAAGCCGGCACTGAACTACAAGAATCGTCATTTTATTTTTCCCCAGTTTTCTACAAGATATTTTGCATCAAGTTTGAATCTGTATTTATTCTTAAAAACCCAGGAGCGGACATCGGTAAACTGTCTAACGGATTCTATCAGTCCACATCCAGACCTTAAAAGATATACAAAAAACGAAGAATTTGGAATAACTCCATGATCTTCATCAAAACGAGGAAGAAGGTTTTTCATAAAAAAACGCGTATAAGAAAAATCGGCAGTAATATCTTCGATTGGAAAATCTTCTTCGTAGTCGAGCGTATAAAGAGTTGAAATTTGAGTTTTATAGCCCCAAAGCCAGCCACGCATAAAAAAATCGGCAGTCTGCCAGTGAGGATTTGTAATTGTATAATCAAAGCCGCCAAGCTGAATGAATTTTTTGCGGTCGTAAATTCCTGCATTGTCAAAAGCATAAAGTGAAGAAATTCCGTCAAAGAGCAAGCTTGAAGAAGAAATCGTAAAAACAGACCCATTTACAGACGGCGAAAAAATAACAGGAAGATTCGTTACGTTTCCATTTGTAAGGCGAGGAGCAGTACACAAATTCTTTAATTCTAAAATTCTCTCTAAAACTCTTTGAGAAATAATATCTTTGTCAATTTTGAATGAATCGCGAATGACAAGCACAAAATCTGTAGAAAGTTCTGACATTCCAAGATTTATAAGTTCGCCTTCGGTTGCCTTTTCCAGCGGAACTATAAATTTTATGGACGGATAACGCCGGGCAAAGTCGTCAATATTATAATTTTCACGGCTCTTTTCTATCGAAACAATCTGCTCAAAGCCCATTTTAGAAAGCTGAAAAAGAACAGGTTCCCTAAAATGACCTCCGCGACTGTTCAATAAAATTACGCCGAGTTTTAGTTTTACGTCCAGTCTTTTTTCCTTGCCGCCGAGGACAGTTCTGTTTATCTGCCGTTCATTAAAAATTAAAGGTATAGTATTCATCACAAGCAAGGCACCTGTCGCAATAGTTTTTATCCATATGGTTCTGTACTTCAACTGATATTTTATTCCAGATTTCTTCAAAAGAATCGCTAAAAGCGTTTCCGGCAATTTCTGTAGCGCGGGTTCTGCACAAAGGAACATTGCCGTCGCTCAAAATGTTAAAATCGCGCCGTAAATGCCAGCAGGCGTTGCGTTCAAGTGGAGAAAGGTCAGCAACTTTTTCGTTATTCAAAAGACCAGCAAAACTGTCATATTTTGTAATTACAAGCTGTCCATTAGACGGATTTGTTTTTTCATTCCAGAAGCGATAAAAACTTTCAAGCTGACTTTCATTTTCGTTCATTCTTGTAAACTGAGGATAAACGTGGTTTGGAAAGATTTTTGAAAGCATGCAAACTGTGTTAATCGCTTTTGTAAAATTTGAACCGTCAATTCCGTTTACTTTTTCGTACATTTTTTCGTCAGTTGAATCAACTTGAACAACAACATCAACTCGCGCCTGTCCATTTGCAGAATCTGCAATTTTCTGAGCGCTTTCCTGACTAAAATTCAAACCATCAGTTTCTATAAAAAGTTTTAGTTCAGGATATTTTAAAACTTCCAGAGCAAAATCCGTAAAATTTGTATTTAATGCAGGCTCACCAAACAAAGAAAGCGAAACAACAGCTTCTTTAGAAAAATCATAAATCTTTTTTACGAGAATTCTAAAATCTGCTATATCCATTTCCGGGAGAATTCTGTCTTTAAAAAGTTTTTCGTAAGGACAATAAAGGCTTTTTGTATTATAGGAATTTGAAATCTGAATATTATAAAAAGACGGAAGACTTTGCTGTAAATAAACGCTCGACTCTGCAAGGTCAGAAACCTTGTAAACATCATAATTTCCGCCAGCTAATTCTATTTTATTCTTTTCAGCTTCGTTAAAAAGGCGAACGCAGGAAGTAAAACCCGCCTTTGTTGAACATTCAAAATTGAATCTGAGCATTCTGTAGTCTTTGTCCGCAAGAACTGTTTCTATTTCAAACGAATTGATGTCTCCGCTCATTATTTCAAAAAATCCGTCACGATTAAAAGGCTTTTCTCCGGCTGTTTTTTGAATTCCTTCTCCCAGGGTTGCAATAATTAAAGAAGCCCCGCAATCAACAATCTGAGGCGTAAGACCATTGGCAAAACCGTCGGCAAAAGTATATTCTGCGCGATATTCTTCGTGAACTTTTATAAGTTCGCTGGTTAAAGTTTTATTTAAAAAAGGCGTATCGGCACAGGCAAAAACTGCAAAATCAGCATTATTGTTTTTACATTCTTCGTAAACTGTTTTAGAAACAAGAGAATTTGTCCAGTTTTCGTTTTGAATTAAAGAAAAATTGTTTTTATCCGCATCGCCAATTTGGTCGAGCAAAGTTTTTATTGTTGAACAGGATTCTTCATTACAAAGAATTACTGTTTTTAAGGAATCTTTTATTCCGCGCGCCCAGTCAAGGCAAAGTTCAAAGGCACTTTTTGAATCAAATGATTTTTCAAATGGAAAAAGAGAATTAAAGGAAGCGTAAAGGACAACGATTTTTTTCATTTTTAAATTCCTGAAGTTTCAAGTTGAACAAGATAAACTGATTTTATAAAATTGAAGAAAGTTATGACACAAAAACTTTTTCCACCAGATACAATTTTTTCAGTCACCAATTTAACTTCTGTTATTAAAGAACTGCTCGAAAATGCATTCATCAATATTACACTTGAAGGCGAAATTTCAAGTTACAGGCCAAATTCAAGCGGTCATCTGTATTTTACTCTAAAAGACGAAAATGCTCAAATAAGCGCAGTAATGTTCCGGGGCAAGGCAATGGGTTTAACTTTTGCACCAAAAGACGGAATGAAAGTCCGCTGCACGGGAACAATTTCGGTTTACGCACCAAGAGGAAACTACCAGATTATAATTTCTAAAATGGAAATAGCCGGAGAAGGCAATATTCTGCAGATTCTCGAAGAGCGAAAGAGAAGACTTGCAGCCGAAGGACTTTTTGACCAGAACCGCAAAAAGCGAATTCCGTTTTTTCCACGAACCTTAGGAGTTGTAACAAGCAGCACGGGAGCCGCCCTGCGCGACATTTTGCAGATTACAAAACGACGAAATCCGGCAGTTGACGTAATTATTTTTCCGGCAATCGTTCAGGGAGCAGAAGCGGCCGCATCTATAGTGCGTCAAATCCAAGCGGCAAACGATTTTAATCTCGTTGACACGCTGATTGTTGGGCGCGGTGGAGGCTCAATAGAAGATTTACTTCCGTTTAGTGAAGAAAGCGTCGTGCGTGCAGTTGCTCAAAGCCACATTCCAATAATAAGTGCGGTCGGACACGAAATCGACTGGGCACTTTGCGACTTTGCAGCAGATTTAAGGGCACCTACCCCATCGGCAGCGGCAGAAATTGCAGTTCCACAGCTTGCAGACCTAAAAAATGAACTTAACGGTTATAAAAACGAAATGCAGAATCTTATAACTTCAAAAGTTGAAAAATTAAAGCTCATGATAAAATCCTTTAATCCGGAAACTCTTGAAGTTCGATTCAGAACAATAGAACAGCCATATCTTGTGCGCTTAGATTCTGCAAAACAGGCTTTAAGACAGAATTTAGACGAAAAAATAAAAGACCTGCGACAGTTTTTAAGGGAAAGCGTACATATTTTAGAAGGAGCAAGTCCTAAGACAATCTTGGCAAGAGGATATTCCATGGTTCGCACAGAAAATGGAAAGATTCTCCGCAGTCAAAAAGATGTAAGTTCAGGCGAAAAAATTGAAATTTTCCCGGCAGAAGGCAAAATCTCGGCAACTGTAAATTAAAATTCAATTTTCTATAAAAAAACTAAACAAACTGGAGAACAAAAATGACATTTGAAGAAAATCTTGCAAAACTTGAATCACTTACAAACGACATAAAACGCACGGACATTTCATTGGAAGAAGCGTTAAAGGATTTTGAAGAAGGAATAAAACTTGCAAAATCATTGGAAAGCGATCTCGACAAGATTGAAGGCAAAATTCAGATTCTTACAAACCAGCCGGTAACTGCAGAAAAAAGTGTGACAGGAACAGAAATTCCTCCACAAATGGATCTTTTTACAGCAACAGATGCAGAAAGCGGTTCTTCCGGAGCTCCTGTTTCTGGTCTTAGACAGTAAATCATGGAAAGTCAAAATCAGCAAAGGCGGCCTGTAAGACAGTTAAGTGCCGACGTAGCACGAAAAATTGCTGCTGGAGAGGTAATTGACCGTCCAAACGCAATTGTCCGCGAACTTTTAGACAATGCAGTAGACAGCGGAGCGTCTTCAATCAGCGTGGAACTCTGCGGTGGCGGAATCGACAGCATAAGAATTTCGGACAACGGTTCGGGCATGACAAAAGAAGACTTAAAATCATGCGCAAGACCACACGCAACAAGTAAAATTTCGACAACCCAGGATCTCAACAACTTAAGCACACTAGGTTTTAGGGGCGAAGCTCTTGCTTCCATAGCTGCAGTTTCCAGGCTTTCGATTTCCAGCGGGAACTGGAGAATGAAGGCAAGCATAACCGAAGATCACGTACTAGACCAGATTCCAATGGTACAAAACGGCGAAGGAACGATTGTTTTAAGCGAAGGGCTTTTTGAAAACTATCCTGCTCGACGGCGCTTTTTAAAACGTCCGGCTTCAGAAAACCTGATGTGCCGGGAAACATTCGTAGAAAAAACACTTCCAAGACCAGACATTGCATTCCGGCTGACGATTGACAAACAACTGCGTCTCGATCTTCCTGGTAACGTTACTCTTACACAGCGTTTTGTAAAAGCTCTTGAATTAAATGAAAAAACAGAACAGTTTGCAGAATTAAAAGCTTCAGGCGGAACAGAGTGGAGCTTTAAGCTAGTTATTGGAGAGCCGACTGTTTACCGCAACGACCGCAAACTTATTTTTATTTACGTAAATGGACGGCGAGTTCAGGAATATTCACTTTTGCAGGCAATTGAATACGGTTGCCAGGGATTTTTTCCAAATGGAACGCATCCGGTTGCTGCCCTTTTTGCCGAAGCAGATCCCTCTACGGTTGATTTTAATATTCACCCGGCTAAGCGCGAAGTTCGTTTCAGAGACAGTTCAGCCCTGCACCACGGAGTAAGTTCAACTGTAAAAGAATATTTCAGATCTTATGGAATAAAATCTTCTCAGGATTACGAAACAAAAGAAATTCAAAAAACACAAAATGTTCCAGGCTTTGATTTTAGCGAAAGTGAAAAACCGACTTCTACTCCGTCTCTTGCAGAACTTGCACTAGAAACTGTAATTCCTGCATTTAACAGGCAAAATTTTAGTGCTCCGAAACTGGAGACAGGCGATGTTCGTTCCCGATTTTTTAATTATGATTCAAACTCCGTTAAAAAAAATCTTACAGTGGAAGAAAAACCTCTCAATTTTACAGGAAGCCAGCCGTTTTCTAGAGAGCAGGAGCCTCAATTTACGCAAGCAGACGATAACGGATTTTGTTATATAGGAACTGTGCTTAACTGTTTTTTAATTGCCCAGAAAGATGAAACACTCTACTTTATTGACCAGCACGCAGCCCACGAAAGAATAATTTTTGACAAATTAGTTCAAAAAAAGCCGGAAACTCAAAATCTTTTAATTCCTTATGTAATAAAAACTCAGGACGAAGCAGAAGAAAACTATCTTAAAAACGCCCTGCCTTATCTAAAAACAGCAGGTTTTGAAGGAACAAATACATCTCCAGGAATTTTTGAATTTTCGACAGTTCCAGCAAGATGGAAAGGAACTCAGGCGGATCTTAGAACAGCACTTCTCGACAAAATGCTTGAACCTAAAGACATAATTTATTCAGTTCTAGCAATGACAGCCTGCAAGGCTGCCGTAAAAGACGGATACGTTTTAGACCGCGGAGCTGCAAAATCTTTAGCTCAGGAAGCGTTAAAACTACCCGACCCGCACTGCCCGCACGGAAGACCAGTATGGACAACATTAACAAAAGAACAGCTTTTTGAGCGCGTACGCAGAACCCGCTAATTCTGCTGCGTGCTTCCAGATAAGTTTGGAGCCCTGGCTGCATCCTCTGAAACAATCTCAAAATGTTCTTCTTCCTTTTTTTCTTCTGGAATTGCGTCAGGAACAACAGGGCTTAATTCTATTTTGTCATTAGTTTTTGCAGTATCTTCAGGTTCTTCCTGTAAAGCAGAATCCAAAGGAACACGGCTTAATTCAACTTCTTCTTTTTTTTCTTCTGTCTGAAGATTTGTGTTATTCTCGTTTTCTAATTCTGTATCAACTGTTACCCGGCTTAACTCAGTTTTTTCTTCAGTTTTGCTTTCTTCCGGCTCTGTTTGGTCTGTAATATTTTCCGGAGTAACCTTGCTTAGTTCAATATTTTCTTTTTGTTCTGGTGGAAGTTCTGGCGCATTAGAAATTGAAGAATCTACGGCTTCAACTGTTAAAACTTCTTTTTCTGCTGGCGTAGAAAGGATTTCAAACAAAACTTTTTCTTTTGGCTCTTCCGTTATATTTTCATCATTTTTTACATTTGCAAAATCAAGTTCTACAACTTCCGGTTTTTCTCTTGCACGGCGCGCAATTTCTTCGTCTAAGAGAACTATAAGTTTTTCAATCTCTGGTCTTTGAAGGCTTTCTTTTTCTAATTCAAGATATTTTGAATAATTTTCCCTTGCGTCCTGTAAATGATCCTGTTTTAGCTGGGCATTTGCACGATTTAAATAGGCTGGAGCAAAAGTTTCGTCTTCGCGGATTGCAATTGCATAACAGGCTTCTGCACGGGAATAATTTGTAAGCGCATAGGCTGAATTTCCTGCATTATAAGCTAGAATTTTGTGATTCGTATTTTCTTTTGTCAGTCCTTTTGCACAGCAGGCAAGAGAGCGTGTGTAGTCTCCAGTCTGATAATAGGCAACTCCAAGGTGAATCCACACATCAGGATTAATGTCTTTTTCTTCGATACATTTTTCAAAATAAGGAATTGCTTCTGCAGGCTTATTCAAACCAAAAAGTTCTTCGCCTTTTGCAAAATCTTCGTTGTAAACATAAACAACTTCTTCTTTTTTTGACTTCTCTTTATTTTGTGCCTTGTTAACAATTGAACTTTTCTTTGCCGTAAGATTTTTTTTTGCCTGGGCAGAACAAATAGAAGTTCCTGCAAAAACTAACAATAAAACTGCAATTCTTTTCATATTATAAATATCGGTCGTTTTTTAACCTCTCTGAATGTCGAACTTTGATTAAAAAAAGTTCAATTACCCATCTTCCACAAGTAAAAAATTACGGTAAGTTTGACACATCTATTTTAAAAGTTTATTCTTTACAGAAAAATTACCGGAATGTTCTTAAAATCGTAAGACAAAAATTTTAGAGATAAAATCAAAGCTTTTTTATTTGGAGCATCAAAAATGGACAATCCAGTTCAAGTTATCGTAATTGCAATTCTCCTTTCTGGCGTTATCTTTCTTAGTTTTATCGTACTAAAATCTCTTGTAAAACCAAAAAGAAAAGATACGATCGTAAAACTCATTAAAGCAGGAAAATACACTGCCGCAGAAAAAGTCGCAAAACAGATTCTCTTAAAAGATCCACGCGACTATATGACGCACTATCTTCTTGGACGCGCATACATTGCCGACAAAAAAAATGAACTTGCGCTCGTAGAATACAAGTACGTAAACCAGAACGCAGTCTTTGATGCAAAAATTCCAGAAAAGGAATTTCGAAAACAGCTTTCACAGCTTTATTTAAAATTCAATCAGCAGGACGAAGCTCTTAAAGAATTTCTTCTCTTAACAAAACTAGATCCGTCAAACGCCGAAAATTACTTTAACTGCGGTAAAATCTACGAACAAAAAGGCCGCACAGATATGGCGATTGGTTTTTATCAAAAAGCCATACAGTTTAACCGCCGCCACGTTAAGGCACACGCTGCAATGGGGCTTCTTTTATTCCGCTCAAAACAATACAAGGAAGCAAAAAAAGAAATTGACCTTGCAATCAGCATGAGCCCGGAAACATATTCTTCCTATTACTATCTTGGAAAAATCTTAAAAGAAAACAAAGATTACCCTGGAGCCGTAAACGCATTTGAAAAAGCAGTCCGCGATCCAGAATACCGTCAGAGAGCCCTCCTTGAACGCGGTTCCTGCTATATGCTGGCAAATTCAATTGATAACGCAATGGTTGAATTTGACCGCGCAGTAAAGGCTTCTAAAGACGAAAAATCTCAGGAAACACTCTACGCTAGATATTTTCTTGCTTCCTGCTATGAACGCAACAGAAACATCGACAAAGCAATTGAGCAATGGCAGATAATCTACCAGCAGAACCACGCATTCAGGGACGTTTCTGCAAAACTTTCGGAATACAAAGATTTGCAGGCAAATGATTCCATGAAAGAATACCTTACCTGCTCACAGGAAGAATTTATCGAAATCTGTAAAAAAGTTGCACTTTCTGCCTTTTCTATGGCTGCCCAAAAAATTGAATCAAAAAAATGGGGCGTCGTAATGACCTGCACGGAACAAAAGTCTGACGACTGGATGAACGTGCGCAAGCAGCTTTTTCTGGTTGTATTCAGCCGGGATACAAATGCAATGGAAGACTCTGCAATAAGACAGTTTTTAGACCAGGCAAAGTCTTCAAACTGTTCAAAAGCGATTGTCTGTGCTTCTGCCGGATTTACAAGTTCTTCTACTGGATTTGCAGAAAGCCGGCCTATTGAACTTGTTGGCAAAGAAAAACTTGAACAGATTTTAACAAAAGCAGGAATTTAAGGCAGTACAGCTTCTATGAAAATACTTTGCGTTTCTGACCAGATAGATCCGTTGGTTTACAGTACGCTCGCAAAGGAGCGTTTTAGTTGTGTTGATGCAATTTTATGTGCAGGCGATTTGCCGTCGGATTATATAGATTTTATTGTTTCAACCTTAAATAAACCGGCTTTTTTTATATTTGGAAACCACAACCTTACAGAATTCGGTTACTACCACAAACAAAAAAAAGCTCATAAAGGCGCTCACCCTACACGTCAACAGGAAATCAGTGTTTTTGACATGAAAGGAAGTTTTGGTGCTACCTATGCCGGATTTAAAAATGTAAAGGATTCGCATCTGATTATTGAAGATCCGCAAACAAAGAAAAAACGGCCCCTTTTAATTTCCGGGGTGTCTGGTTCAAAACGCTATAACAACGGATTAAATCAATATACAGATTTTCAGATGAAAATAGCACTGATAAAAATGATTCCAGGGCTTTTGTGGAATAAAATTCGATACGGAACTTATGTTGATATTTTTTTAACTCATGCTTCTCCACGCCATATTCACGATAAAGAAGATCCATGCCATCAGGGATTTGAAAGTTTTAACTGGTTTATAAAAAAATTCAGTCCAGCGTATTTGATTCACGGGCATATTCACCTTTACGACGCAAATGACCAGAGAATTACGGCCGTAAAAAATAATTCAAATAACGAAACTCTCGTAATAAATGCATTCAGCCATATAATTTTAAATCTTTTTGCCCCAGCACAGGAAGCTATAGGAGAGTCGAATGTCTGAAACACTTCTTTCATCAGAAACCAGCGAAGATTTTTCAAAAGCAAGAAACAAGGCTCTTTTTAATGAAATTCAACATTTCTTAAATCCTGACGAAACAACTTTAATTTCTTTTTCTGACATAAAAAAAATGCTCAAACCAGGAAACGAAACCTATCTTGGAATGAAAACCGTTCCCGTAAAACTTATCGTAGGAAGCGAATCAAGATACCAGGATTTTGACAATCGTTTTTTTCCAAAAAAAATGCACTTAAAAACCCGGTGGGAACATATAGACATGGCTCACATTCAGGATATAAACCTTCCTCCGATTACGCTCTATGAACTTGGCGGACTTTATTTTGTGCGCGACGGAAATCACAGGGTTTCGGTAGCAAAAGCAAAAAATGTAGAATTTATCGATGCAGAAGTTGTAAGCCTTCAAAGCGAAATTCATTTAAATCCAAAAGATTCTCTGCAAAAAATGACAAAGCAGGTAATCAATTACGAAAAAAGAGTTTTTTACAGCGAAACCGCATTTGGAGACGTAACAGATTACTGGAGCCTAGATTTTTCTGTTCCCGGTCAATATGACGTTATTTACAATCATATTCTGACACACAAATACTACATCAACATGAACCAGACCGAAGAAATAAGCCTGGACAAGGCAATTCTTTCGTGGTTTAAAACTGTTTATCTGCCCGTAATACACGCAATCGATCATCACCACGTAATGAAGAATTTTACTGGTCGAACAAAAAGCGACATGTATGTTTACATAATCAAATACTGGGACGAAATCAAAAATAAATTTGGAAATGATTTTAGTATTGATGAAGCAGCCGCAGCATATTCCAATAAATTTGGTGTAAGTTTTGGAAAACGACTTGTAAACAAATTCAAAAAAATCGTTTTAAAGCGGAATATTGAAAAAAACGAACGCTCAGAAAATTAAAATTAAAAATTTTTTATCTTGACGTTAAAAAATACAGGAACTAAAATAAATAGTTATCAAAATAAGTTAACCTGGAGAGCCCAAATTGTTCAACTCAGATGCAATTGCCTGGATTCCGCTTTTCGGAACAGCTGTTTTAGCCGCAATTCTTTTTGTTTTTCTTATAATCATAAAAAGCAGAAAAACTGCAAAAGTCAGTTATCTTTCATTTTTGGCACTGTTAATTGTAATAGCAGCCAGCGTTTACACAGCCTTAAAACCTGGAATTACACACTTTGTTCTTTTACTTCTCCTTGCAGCAGCAGTTTTAATTCCATATCTTATAATGCTCGCTTTTGGAAAACCAAAGGTTGAAGAAAAAAAAGAAGTAAAAACAGAAGAAGCAAAAACTCCGCAGGTAATTGTAGAAGAATTAAAACCAGAAGAAATCAACTTAATAGAAGCTGGTCGTTCTTTTGATTTATTAGCTTCAGATTCATTTGGAAGCAAAGAAGGATTTCAAAATCTTTTAGACACAATCAACAAAACCACAATAAAGGTTACAAACGCAGACGGCGGAATTATCCTTATGGTTGACGATTTTGAAGATTCTATCAATGTAAAGTCTTTTATGGGCGTGTTCCCTCCTCCGTATCCGCTTCCTGCAGACCTTCCTCATAAAGAATTAAGAGTTTCGACAAGTTTTAAATTTGCAAATTTTGCACTGCGCGACAATATTTTTGGTGAAGTTGCATCATCAGGCAAACCTGAATTAGTAAATTCTCCAAAAGAAGATCCTCGCATTACAGAAAACGGTCCAGAAGATTTCCTTAAATTAGGAAGTTTTATTTTTATTCCGATTCAATTACGCGGAAAAGGCATTATCATCGGACTTTTAGCACTTTCTAAAAATCCGGGAAAAGAATTTACCCAGGTTGAATACGAAAATGCACTTACACTTTCTGGATTTGCAGAGTCTGCCTTAAAATCAACGATTAACTTTCAGGAATCAAGTGAAAAAAATGAACTTTCCAAAGAAAGTAAAATTGCAGAAAACATGCAGAATATTCTTCTTCCCAAAAAATTGCCTCCACTTGCAGGAATTTCTTTTGGCTCATTTACACAGCATACAGAAGGAGTTTGTTCTGATATTTTTGATGTTGTTCCGGTAAGACATGACAGAACTTCGTTTATTTTAATGGATGTTGCAGGCAAAGGAACTAATTCATTCTTAGTAATGTCAATGCTCCGTTCAATGATTCGTCTTCTTGTAAACACTCCGCAGCCGGCAGGAACAATTTTAAGTCTTGCCAATCGTGAAATTTGTGGAGAAATCAATTTTGAACATTTTGCTTCTGTAACATTGATAAATTACAATCCGGTAAAACAGCAGATTCAATTTTCGTGTGCTGGCCGTACTCCGCTTTTAGTTTACAATGCAGAAAAGCAGACTGTAGAACGAAAGTCATTTGCCTCAGAACCTCTCGGAGTTGAAAAAACAATTTCGTATAAAGATATTCAGTTTACAGTTTCGAAAGGTGATATTATAATTAGTTACACAGACGGTCTTGTAGAAGCCTTAGATGCTGGCGGAAAACAATATTCATTGAACCGTCTTGCAGGTGTTATAAAAGCAAACAGCAAATCATCGGGAAAGCAGATTGCAGACGCGGTGAAAGCAGATATGAAGCAGTTTGTCGGCTCGGAAACGCTGCACGATGATCAGACACTGCTAGTTGTTAAAATTCAGTAAATAAAAGGAGTTTTTCTTATGGAGCTGAAGATTCGTAAAAATGGCGAAGTTTATATCATTGATGTCAATGGAGAAATGGATCTTTACAATTCTTATAAATTAAAAGAACTTGTCATGAAAATGCTTGAAAAGAATGTAAAAAGTTTCATTATCAATCTTGAACAGGTTGATTACATTGACTCGTCTGGAATTGGTGCACTTATTTACATTTGTTCTACAATTAAAAAGATGAGCCTTAAACTTGCCATTGCAAACATTCACGGTTCGGTAAAAAAAGTTATTGAACTTACAAAATTGATGGGTTACTTTCCGATTGCAAACAGCATTGAAGAAGCCCTTTTAATGGTAAACGAATAATAATTAAAAAAGAATCCAAACGGAGTAAATTATATGGACGAACAGTACAAACAATTGCGCTCAGATGACAATGATCCGTTATTTGACACAACAAATATGCTTTATAAAGAATTTCCTTCTGACTTCCGTCAGATCCGCTACTTTACGCTCTTGATCGTACAGTCGGCTCCGCTGGAAATTAAAGAGATTAACCTTCTTGAACAGCAGATTTCGGAAGTAATAAAGAATGCTGTAAAACACGGAAACGGCTGTGATATTAACAAAAAAGTTCGTGTTTGGTATTCATTTAGTCCGTCTCATGCTCACATCATTGTAAAAGATGAAGGTGAAGGTTTTAAGGATCTTGAAAAATGGAATGAATTCAATAAAAAACGTATTGAATGTTTGCAGAGCCATAATTTTGAAGAACTTGCAAATTATGTTTCATTCCGTACAAAAAAATCTGATGATCAGGACGGCGGAAACGCACTTTTTGCTGCTCTTGAATATTGGGACGGTGGATATGTTTACAACGGAAAACGCAACGGAGTTGCAATGCTCAAGCGTTTCCAGAAAAAACACCACGGTGTTGCAATAGACGAATAATAAATAAAGACAATAAAAAAGCAGTCTTAAAGTTGAATTACTTTACAGACTGCTTTTTTTTTTACTTTGAAACTTCTTTTAAAACTTCGACAGTTTTTTCGGCAGTTTTATCCCAGCTAAAACGTTTTGTCCATTCAATTCCGCCGGTTTTAAGTTTTTGACGCAATTGTGAATCTAATGCAAGTTTTTCGATTGCCCAGGCAATGCTTTCTGTGTATTCACTGTTAAAATAAATGGCGTTTTCTCCTGCAACTTCTGGAAGTGAACCGGCATTTGAACAGGCAACCGGAACTCCAGAGGCAAGAGCTTCGAGAACCGGCAGCCCTACTCCTTCGTTTATTGACGGAAAAATGCAGCCTTCGCTACATGTATACAAAAGCGGAAAACTTTCGTGCGGAAAATATCCTGTAATTAAAATATCCTGATGGTATTTTGATTCAATTATCGCTTTTTTTACATCTTCAATTACTTCACCTTCGCTTCCAGTAAGGACAAGACGATGTTCAAGGTGAGTTTTTTCTTTAAAAAGCGAAAATGCCTTTATAAGTTCAACATGCTTTTTGGTTGAAGAAGAAATCTGCGAAGGATAAATAAAATAAGGGCGCTTTATTGCAAAAGGTTTTATATCAAGAAGATTTTGCGAAAAAAGTTCACGCGGGTAAAACTCTGAATGGTTGATTCCATTGTAAATAACGGTGATTTTTTCTTCCGGAACACCAAGTTTTATTAAGTCCTTTCGAATAAAGTGGCTTGCAGCAATTATTTTTGAAGCATTTTTTAGGCCGACAAGGATTCGGGTAGTTTTGCTTTCGAGTAACTTTGATTCATAAAGTTCTGAAAGAACATCGTAAACAACGGCAACTCCAGGAACTGTATAAAATAAAGGCAGGTAACGGGCTCCTGCTGCATACAAAACGGCGTTGTATTTATGTTTTTTTGCAAAAAGATTGGCGCTCGTATAATGCCAGGCGTGTTCAAAAACAGGATTTTCCGGAAGATTTACGGAAGAATAAGACAAACCGTTTTCTGCACCAAAAGTGTAGCGGTCGATTTCTGAACCAAAAAGTTCAAACTCGCAGTCTTCCGTGTTTTTTAGTTGTGCGGTTAAAGAAACTAAATAAGAACCAATTCCAGATTTACCGTGTCCACAACCAAAACTGTCAATTCCGATTTTCATAATTTACAAATTATAGCAAACATTTTTTCTACGTGCTATAGTTGTGCCTATGCAAGAAAAGACGACATTTTCAGAACTTAAAATTTCACAAAATTTAATAAAAAAACTTGAAGAAAATAAAATAACTCAACCAACAGCAGTACAGACCCAGGCTATTCCTGTAATTGAAGAAGGTAAATCTTTGCTTTTTCAAAGTGAAACAGGAACAGGAAAAACTTACGCCTATCTTCTTCCGCTTTTGACAAAAATTGAATCCGAAGAAAATACAAAAAAAGAAATAAAACTTTTGATTGTTGCCCCAACTTTTGAACTTGCAAGCCAGATAAAGGTTCAGTTGCAGCAGGTTTCGGATATAAAAACAGTATTACTGATTGGTGGCGCTCCTGTAAAACGACAGATTGAAAATTTAAAAGAAAAACCAGCAGTAATTATAGGAACGCCTGCCCGTCTTGTAGAATTATTCAATTTAAAAAAGATTAAGCTTGAAGAATTAAATGCTCTTGTTTTAGATGAAGTTGACAGACTTATTTCTCCAGAACTACGTGATTTTACGATGACTCTTTTAAAAGCACCTAAAAAACATGTTCAAATGATTGCAGCAAGCGCAACTATTACAAAGCAGACACAAAAACTGCTCGCAGATTCAAAAGTAAAAGCAGACGGAACTGTAGAACACAAGGTTGAAACTTTATTTTTACCTCCGGAAGATGTTTTGCGAAAAAGGATTACTCATATCGCAGTATTTGCTGAACGCCGGGACAAAATTGAAACTTTACGTAAAATTTTACTGGCAGAAAAACCTTCTAAATGTCTTATTTTTACGAGCAAGCTCGACCAGGTAGAAAATATTGTTTCTAAATTGAATTACAAGGGAATTGAATGTACAGGTCTGCACTCAAAAACAGACAAGGTTGAACGAAAATCAACAATTGCACGTTTTAAAAGCGGAAAAATAAAGATTTTAGTTACAAGCGATTTAACAAGCCGTGGACTTGATATTCCAGAAATAAGCCATGTAATACAAATGGACATGCCATCTAACGAAGACTTTTTTATTCACAGGGCAGGAAGAACTGCCCGGGCTGGAAAAACCGGCACAAATATAGTAATAGGCGATGAATACGAAATGAATAAATATGCAAGTCTTGAAAAAAAACTTGGTCTTATCGTTTATCCTAAAATTTTATACAAGGGACATTTAACCGCTCCTGAAAAAATTGAAGAAATGAACTAAGGCTTAGGGGGTGTAGCAGCGCCGAAGGCGTTCGGCTGACAGGGTAGCATTTACTGTGTAAATGTTC
>CAVJSA010000046.1:0-20471 GCA_963651875.1 Lachnospiraceae bacterium
AAATCCTGATTAGAAGAATCAGAAAATCGTAAAATATGCAGAATTACATGAAAAAAGGCTGTCTTGTCTAAAGTTTTAAAACTTACAAGACAGCCCCATCTCTCTTTTCATAGATTATCGGGTCAAGCCCGATAATGACAGGCTTCTGTTGTCATTCCCGCACTCACTTTTCCTGTCATTCTAGCACTTGCTTTTCCTGTCATTCCCGCACTTGATGCGGGAATCTCTAAACGTCTCATGTCATTGTACGGGAGCCGACACGGCAATCTATTATACTTGCAAAATATCTTATTATCAGGATGCCTGTAAAAAGTTTTCAAAACTTTACACGACACCTTTTTTTTTATTTTCCAGTCTTTCCAGGCACGCCACGACGGTTTAACGGCCAGAATCTATAACTTGTCGAACCTAAAATCTTTGAACGGTTTACATACTGTGGTTCCATGTCCGTAAGATAAGTTACAGACAATGGATCTTTTTGAGTAAGCGGAGCAAGCCAGTTATTGTAAGAGTGGCGCATATCAAGAGAATTAAAACGATTGTCGCCCATCATAAAATATGAGTTTTGAGGAATATACTGCGGATTTCCATTGCTGTCATTTGCAGGAAAAACCGGCATATTGCGTCTGTCCATTAAGAATGCATAACTATTGAGTACGGCAGCTTCCTGTAAGTATTCAATAATAAGAGAATCATTCTTAATTTCTTCAACTGTTTTTCCGTTTGCCATAAGTTCAACATCGCGGACAATAAGTTTTCCAAAAACCTGTTTTATCATCAAATTGAATTTAAAATTCGCCTGTGAATAAAGGTCTCCGTTAAAGTTAAAATCTTCGTTTTCTGTCCACAATGTCATAAAACGGCGGAACCACTCAGAGCCATTTTTATTATTAAAAAGCTCATTTGCATAGGCATAATGCTGTGCAAAAAGTGAATTTTCAAAAAGATATTGCTGAGAATTCAACGCGTCAAGCGAATTATCAGATTTTTCTCCCCGATTCAACTTTGACAAAGCTTCAAAACGGTTTGCAAGTGCAATGGCTTCAGTCTTAAAAAGTTCTATGTCAAAGTCTCGGCGCTTTTGTTCACATTCAATCATTGCATCATATTCACCCTGACTTACAATATAACTTTCTCTTGTAAGTCCGGCTTTAATTGATTTTTTTACAGTGTTTAGGTTCCACTCAGCATACTCTGCATCTTTTTCAACGACATTCCATTCATCACTTTTTTTTGTGCGTGAATAAAGAATTCCATCCTGCATCATCAACTGTTCGCCTGGAATTCCTGTTATACGTTTTACCAAAGGATCTGCTTTTGGATTTCCGCCTTCGTCAACATTAAGGTTTACAGTCGTCAAAGTACACATATAAACAATCTGGCTTAAAAATGTGCGGACTTCACTTTTGCGGTCTTCTGCATAATGAGGATTTCTAAAAACAACAATATCTCCCCTCTTGTAATTTCTAATATACGGCAGACCAACTTTAGAAAGCGGAAATTTTGGTCCACTTGCAGTTTTAAATACAACAACACGGTCGCGGATCAAAAATTCCGGAACCATAGATTCCGAAGGAATTTCATACAGCTGAACTATAAAAATATTTAAAAGCAAAACCATAAAAACGGCCTGCAAAAGAGCGTCAATCCAGCTTACAATTTCGGCAACAATTCTCTTTAATCCGCGCTTTTTAGTTATAGTGTTAGCTAAAATGTATTCATTCCATTTTTCATCAATTTTTACAATTCTCTTTGGATTTATAAAATGAAGAATATAAAGACAAAGACAACTCGTTACGCACCACAATACAACCTGGATTAAATCAACTGCAAAAAACGTTCCGTTTTCGCCAGCACGTCTAAAAACAAAGGCAATCAGCAAAACATAAGGTTCGTACTGTAAAAGTTCACGAAAAATGCTGATAAACCGTCTGTCTTCTTTTACAAAAAGATGATTGTATCCGGCAAAAAATATAAAAAATGTAAAAAGCAGGGACAAAGGAAGTGCAATCATCGAAACATCAAAATGAACAGATACATTCAATACAGAAAAAAGCAGAGAAGAAAAAACTACCGCAAGAGACAAAACTTTTAATTTGTTTTTAGTCATAACAAACACCTTTTTTTATTCTTTCAATATAAAAAAATGCAATGCGTAAAATACATGCAAATCATTCACCTTTAATTATTGCAATTGAGCCAAGATCCAGAACAAGACTATAAGTTGTCCCTAAGGTAGTTGAATCAAAAGCAAGTCCAACAGCAAAAAACTGAACATAATAAGTGTCCGTAGCAGAAGCCGATGAACTGTAATAAAAATCATCATCGCCCTGTTCTGGTTCAGTATTTGCATCTTCGTTTGTATCTAAGTCATCAAAAAAATCAAACGACTTTGAATTATATCTGTAAGGAACACAAAGCGTAACGGTAGCGTCTGAAGCAAGCGTACTAAAACTAGAATAATCATAATCTTTAGCACTAGTAGAAGCTTTCCAAACACTACTATCATAATCATAGTAAACATTTGTTAATGTATTTGAAAAAGTAGTTGTTTTTTCTTCATCAGAAAAAGAGCCTGTAACAAAGGCGCGCAGACAATCACTAAATTTTACGCAGGCACGAAAATTCTCAAAAGCATCCCCAAGATACGCTTCACTTCCTTTATACGACTTTGGACGAAAAATTATAACGCGGTTATCGTTTTCCGTAGGAACAAAGACGGCAATATTTTCAATTTCCGGATAAGTTCTTAATGTCTGGAATGAATAAGTTTCAATCACCTTTGTGGCAGCAGCCGTTCCATTACTTGCAGTATTTACAGAAGTTATTGCAGAACGCTGAGAAATAAGATTTGAATAATTATTATAAATTTTGTAATAGATTTCTGTGCCCGTAAACTTTGCAAGTTCCATATTACTGTTATCTTCTTCTTCAGTTTCAAAACCACAGTATCTTTTTGTGTAATCCGTATCACTATAAAGCGGTGTAGAAACTGTTTTTACAGGCGGGGCAATTGTAATTGTTTCTTCAAGACCGCAGGACATAAAAAAAACTCCCGCAAGGACAAAAAAAACTAAATTATTGATTTTGTCAGTCTTACGGAAGTTTTTCATAATAATAAAATATTTTTAATTATTAAAAGTTACTTTTTATTTTGAAGCATTAAGAGCAATGATTCTCGTTTTTGCAAGATTTGCCCAAGAAGAAGCCGGATGAATATCACAAATCTTCTGATAAGAAGCAAGGGCAGCTTCTGCGTCACCTTTTGCTTCGTTTACGCGGCCAAGAGAAAAATAAGCATGATCAATTAAATAGAATTCTTCATTGCTTACAGCCTTTGAGTAATAGTCAAATGCACCATTTAAATCATTAAGATTTTCTGAACATACGGCAGCATTATAAAAACAGATTGAAGCAGTATAAGCAGACTTTTTAGCTTCGGCAGCCTTAAGCCATGCACTGCGGCTGTTTTCAAAATCATTCTTTTCAAAAAGAATTTCTGCCTTGAGCATATTTGCACGGATTCCAACAATTCCACTCTTAGAAACAAGAGCTTCAAGATCTGCTAAAGCCTTGTCCTGGCGGGCAGCAAAATCTTCTGCAGAAATGTCATCAGCATCTTTCTTAAATGAATATTCAATGGAATCAACTTCTGCAAGCTCATTTTCAACAGCTTTTTTGTTAAAAGAAGAAGTGGCAACTGCAACTCCAGTCAAAACCAATAAAACTACAATAAGTCCGACCAAAACCTTTACATTTTTTTCAAGGAATGCATTTGCTTTTGTCGATGTAGTAATTTCTTTATCTGCCATAATTTACTCCCATAATATAAGCGGCTTTTTACCGCAACTTAACGGATATGTAACTCATTCATGAGTCTTGAAACATAAGTCCGCTGTATTCCAAGTATTTTTCCAGCTGCCGTCTGATTCCATGAAGTTTCGTCAAGAATCTTTTTAACATAGGCTGTCTTAAATTTATTTAAAGCTGTCTTAAGGGAACGATCCCCGTCAGCAGAATCTGCAATTTCATCAGCGAGAGTTTCAAAGTCAAAACTTTTTATCTCTCCGCCTCCGCTTACAACAGGTGTGTTCAAACGCAAATCTTCAGCCTGAATAAAAGGCGGTTTGCCAAGCACACAAGCCCGCTCTACAGAATTTTCCAGTTCACGCACATTTCCAGGCCAATAATATTCAAGCAGAACTTTTTCAGCCGTAGCAGTAAATCCCTGAAAATTCTTTTTAGTTTCCTCTGCAAACTTCGACAAAAAGAACTTTGCAAGTGGAAGCAAGTCTTCTTTTCTTTCTCTCAATGGCGGAATCGTCAAAGGCATTACATTCAGGCGATAAAATAAATCTTCCCTGAAAGTTCCTTCACTCACCATTTTTGAAAGGTCTTTGTTAGTTGCAGCAACAATGCGCACATCAGCAGTTACAGTTTCGCTAGAACCTACCCTTTCAAAAGTATGATTCTGCAGGACTCTAAGCAGTTTCGCCTGCAAGTCCAATGGAAGTTCGCCAATTTCATCTAAAAAAATCGTTCCACCGTCAGCAACTTCAAAACGTCCTTTTCTGTCACAAACGGCATCAGTAAAGGCGCCTTTTACATGACCAAAAAGTTCACTTTCCAAAAGCGACTGAGAAAGAGCTGCGCAATTTACACGAACAAAAGTTTTTTGAGCCCTGTTCGAACGCAAATGAATCTGTTCGGCAAAAAGTTCTTTTCCAACACCACTTTCGCCTGTAATCAGGATTGTGGTATTTGCCTTAGAAACTTCATCAATTACATGCAGAAGATCCAAAACTGCAAAACTCTTTGCAACAAACGGATGATAATCACTTCCATTGGCAATATTTCTCTGTAAAACAGAAATCTTATCATTTGCCGACCTTAAAAAATCAGCATTTGAATAAGCAATTGCCGCCTGATTCGCCAGAAGATCAAGAATTTCCAAATCTGAATTATCAAATTTTCTTGCATCTGACTTATTTATCAGTTCAATAACTCCCAGGCACTGACCTTTTACGCGCATGGGAATAGCAATCATCGTCTTAGTAACATAACCTGTCTTATTCTGAACTTTATTGAAAAATCTAGGATCTGCACCGACATTGTTTAAGATTACAGACTTATTGTTTTCTACAACCCAACCGGCAATACTGTTTTTTTCAACAGTTATGTTTTTTGCCTCAGCACCTTTCGGTCCCAAGGCAACTACAAAACGAAGAGTCCCGTCTTCTTTATTCACAAGAAGAAGAGAAGAAGATTCACATTCAACCAGACGCATTGCCGCTTCAAGAATATAAACCAGCAATGCGTTTACATCAGAATAATTTGAATTGATTCTGCCATTAATTTCGACGAGTGCCTTAAGTTTTTCTAAAGTAAAAGAATTTTTGTCACTCATCGAAATCAACTAGTTGTTTTTCTGGTCGTTGAGCATATCTCCAAGGGTATAAGCACTGCCAGCATTGTCTTCAGAAGACATATACTGATTTATTTCTTTGCGTGCCTGAGCCTTTTTGAAATCTTTTACAGAGAAACCAACTTTTTCTCTTTCAACATTGATGTCAACAACGTAAACGTTTACTTTATCGCCAACCTTGTATTTTTCTACAGCTTCTTCAAAAGAAACGTCTTTATCGTCACTCAAATTAGCCTTGTTTACAAGACCTTCAATTCCTTCTGGAGCTCTTACAAAAACACCAAAATCTGTAATCGAAGTAATTTCACCTTCGAGAGTTGAACCTACCTGGTATTTTTCTGCAAATGCCTTCCAAGGATTGTCTGTAAGCTGTTTAAGACCAACAGAAATACGATGCTGTTCCGGATTTACATCAAGAATCTTTACATCAAGTTCCTGGTCAACAGAAAGTTCACTAGAAGGATGTTTTACTTTCTTTGTCCAAGAAATATCTTCTGCATGAAGGAATCCGTCAATTCCTTCTTCAAGCTGAACAAAAGCACCAGCATTTGTAAGTTTTACAACTTTTCCATGAACGACAGAATCTACAGTGTATTTATCAGCAACGAGATCCCAAGGATTAGGAGTAACCTGTTTAAGACCAAGAGAAACACGACCATTCTGAATATCATATCCAAGGATCATGCACTTTACTTTGTCGCCAATCTGAACCATATCAGAAGCCTTGTTTACTTTTTTAGTCCAAGAGAATTCTGAAATGTGAGCGAGACCTTCGATTCCTTCTTCGAGAGCGATAAAAGCACCAAAGTCTGTAAGTTTTGTAACAGTTCCTTCAACGATGTCATTAAGATGATATTTATCTTCAAAATGAACCCAAGGATCTTCTGTAAAATGTTTTAGAGAAAGGTTAATTCTCTTGTCTTCCGGATTAAGGGCAATAACCTTAAGTTCGATTTCCTGTCCTTTCTTTACAAAATCCTTTGGACGAGTTACGTGTCCCCAGCTCATATCATTGATATGAAGAAGACCGTCGAATCCACCAAGATCAATGAAAGCACCGAAACTTGTAAATGACTTTACAGTTCCCTTTACGGTGTCACCAACCTGTGTATTTGCGAAGAATTCATCACGAGCTTTGTTGATAATTTCTTCAAGATATGTTCTGCGGTTTACAACCACATTTGCTTTGTTATCTGAATAAAGTCTTTCAATGTAGAATTTAGAAACTATACCAATAAGTTTTTTTGGTTCTTCTACTTTTGAACTGTCAGACTGACTGATTGGCAAGAATGCATGAATATCGCCTCCAAGGTTTACTTCAAATCCACCCTTTACTTCTTTTTCAATTGTGCCTTCAACAGGAGTCTTTTCGTCTGCAGCCTTGCGAAGTTCTTTCCACAACTGTTTAGCCTGAGCTTTTGTAAAAGAAACTTCCGGACCATTGCGTCCGTTAAGTTTTACGAGTACACAAGACAGAACGTCACCTACAGCAGGGAGTTTTCCTGCAAATTCCTGAACAGGAATTTTTCCTTCTGACTTAGCACCAATATCGATAAATACAAGTTCGCTGGTAACCTGAATTACAGTACCATCAACAAGCTGACCATCTTCAAGAGGCACAAAACTCTTGAGAGATTCCTCCAATTGTGTCTGGATAGAGTTCTTTGCCTCTTCCTTTTCCACTTCCATCTGTTCCATAGTAAACCCTTTGTTTTGAATTTTGCCTAATATTATTTCACAAACCTGTTCTATAGTCAAGGTTGAAGTATCGATGTAAATAGCATCGTCAGCCTTTTTAAGTGCGCCTTCTGCCTTGTTTTTATCAATTTCGTCACGTTTTATGATTGCAGCCTTAACTTCTTCAAGGCTCATATTAGAAACGCCCTGATCAAAGCGACGCTGTGCCTGGACATCAATCGAAGCATCAAGATAGAACTTATATTCAGCGTTCGGAAAAACAACAGTTGTCATGTCACGACCTTCGCAGATTATATCAAGCGACTTTGTTATTTCCTGCATCTTTTCATTTACAAGATGACGAATTGGAATAATTGAAGAAACCTGTGCAACTCTAGCACTGACAGCATCAGCATGCAACTTATCTTCAACATCAACACCGTTTAAAACCAGGCGGGAATTTTTATATTCAAGCTTTTGTTTTTTACAGAATTCAAGAGTTTTTTCCTGATCACTTATATCGATTTCAGCTTCGTACAAAGCTAAAGTAAGTGCCCTGTAAAAACTTCCGCTGTTAAGGTAAGTAATGTTCAGTTTTTTTGCAATTAGAGATGCAATTGTAGATTTTCCAGTTCCTGCTGGTCCGTCCATTGCGATTATCATATAAAATCCTCCAAGATTTTCTATTTATTACACAAAGCTAAAAGCCCGCTCACTTCAGTTCTGGTCAATTCCCGAAATTCACCTTCTTTAAGGTTGTCGAGAACTACATTTCCGATTCTTACGCGTTGTAAACTTCGGATTGCACTTCCGGCATCCTTAAAAACCTTGCGGATTTCCCGGTTTTTTCCTTCAATGAGAACAACTTTCATTTTATGAGAATTCAACACAACAGCGTCTTTTGCCTTGTAAAAAATTCCTTCAACCCGGATTCCTTTTTTAAAACGCTGTTCAAGACCTTCAGGCAAAGGATAGCTGGTTTCTACGAGATATTCTTTTTCTATTTCACTTGAAGGATGACTAAGTTTTGCGGCAAAATCACCGTCATTTGTAAAAATAATCGCACCACGACTGAACATATCAAGGCGTCCGACATTGTACAGTCTTTCTGTAAACGAGGTTTTTAAAAGTTCAACTGCAACAGGTCTCCCTTTTTCGTCACTTTGAGTACAGACATAACCTGCAGGCTTATTAAGCAAAACATAAATTTTTCTTTGCTCAGGTTTAATTTTTTTGCCATCAACGCAAACTTCGTCTTTTTCGCAAACCTTTGTTCCAAGCTCTGTAACAACTTGGTCGTTTACGCTTACTCTGCCGTCAGTTATTATTTTTTCGCAGGAACGACGGCTCGCCACACCGCAGTGGGCCAAAAAAGCCTGAAGTCGAATCAGCTCTTTTTGTCCACCTTTTTCTTTTTCGTTTTTTATTGAATTATCTGGCAAGTTCAAACCTCTCGGATTCTTTTTCATCAAGTTTTGGAAGTTCTGCAATTGAATTAAGGTTAAAGAATTTTAAAAATTCCTTTGTCGTACCAAACTGACACGGGCGACCAGGGGCATCTTTTCTTCCAACTTCTTTTACAAGCTGTCTTTCCTGCAAAATACGAATCATATTATCAGGCGGAACTCCGCGAATTGCTTCAATTTCTGCACGAGTGATTGGCTGTTTATAAGCAATAATCGAAAGAACTTCCATTGCAGAGCGGCTTAACCTGCCGGCATTTTTGTTTCCGTAGCGCTCTTTTAACACTTCCCAAAACTCTTTTTTTGGAGTTAAAGTCCAGCCACCAGTAATTTTTGAAAGTTCAATACCCGAATTTTCTTTTGTATACTTTTCCTTTAACTCTTCAAGGCACTGTTCAACAACATCTTCTGCCAAAGCTGTAATTCTAGCGATTGTTTCTACAGTTAAAGGCTCGCTGTCCAAAAAAAGCACGGCTTCAACGAGTCCTGTTTCTTTTTCAAGATTTACATCCATTTTTATTTCATTCCATATATTTTTAATCAGGCAGCCATATTCCGGCAGATTTTTATATCGCCGAACATTCTGTTCTGCATGATTGTAGCCATTTTAAATTTTACAGCCTCGAGCAACGCCATAAATGCACAGATTACATCAAGGACA
Source organism: Lachnospiraceae bacterium (assembly GCA_963651875.1). Lineage (GTDB taxonomy): Bacteria > Spirochaetota > Spirochaetia > Treponematales > Treponemataceae > Treponema_D. The sequence goes on from CAVJSA010000046.1 coordinate 9,227, forward strand.
TTTCCCTTACGCACGATTAAATCAGTAAACATACATTCATTCTTTTTTTCAAGAAGTTCATTCATAAGCGTAAGTTTTTCGTTAACTGAAATTTCTTCGTACATATCAATGATTTTTGAGTCCGAATACTGAGAAATCAAATTCTGGAAAATTTTCTGCATCTGCTGTAAAAGATCCCAGGTATCAACTTTTTCCCACATATTTTCATCTTCAAACGGAAGAACGCGCTGTATTTTTTTGCGTTCAAAGTTCCATTCGTTCTCGTCTTCTTTTTCTTCCATTAAGTTTGAAAGTTTTTTGAACTTCTGATATTCAATAAGTTTTTCGACGAGTTCTTCTCGCGGATCGTCAAAATCAAGATCGTCTTCAACCTTTACTTCAACAGGAAGCATCATGCGGCTTTTTATATAAACTAAGCGGGCAGCCATATTGTAAAACTCAGACAAATCACAAAGTTCAATTTTAGAAGCATAATCAAGATATTCAAGAAACTGCTCTGTAATCTGAGCAATCGGAATATCGTAGATATTTATTTTATTATCCCGAATTAAAGCCCACAATAAATCAAGCGGACCTTCAAATTCTCCGGCCGTATATTTGTGAACTATTTTTTCTTCCTGACCATTTTGTTTCTGTTCAACCTGAGTAACAGTCACTGTCTGAATATTTTCGGGCTGTTCCATAAAATGCTCCTGATAAAAAGTCAACGAATATGAGTTTTGCTCTTGTAGGTAATGCAAAGACACAATCCGCCAGATAGTTTTAATGCACGGTTGAATGACAAGTTCAACAACGCATTTATTTTTTATGACTTTTTATTTATTTTACAAAAATCCTGTGCAGAAAGAATTTTTTCTACACCAGATGAGTCGATTTTTTTCAAAGCCAGAACAAAATCTTCTCTTTTTATAAAATCGGCATTTTCTTTTAAAATCTCAAGCATTGGAATTAAAACAAAAGCCCTTTCTTTTACTCTTGGGTGAGGAATTTCGAGATTTTCTGTATTTATTTTTTGATTCCCCAAAAATTCTATATCGATATCAATGGAGCGAGGTCCATTTCGGAGTTCTTCACTACGATTGCGCCCTAGAGAACTTTCAATTTCGTGAATTTTTTCGAGCAGGGCAAAAGGTGACAAAGTTTCGCTTACTTTACCGTAAACAGCCATATTAAAAAAATCATTCTGATTTTCTACATACATAGGCCGTGTACGATAAACTGACGAAACTTTTATGTCAAAAATAAGTTCTTCAAGAGCAGAACAGGCTTTTCTCAAAAGCACAAGACTTTCAAGTCCATGCCATGATTTATTTGATCCAACTCCAAGAATTACATCTGTCATAGTCACCTTCAATACAAAATAAAAAAAACTTTAGGCAAAGTCCTTAAAAAAGAGCATCCTTTGCAGACGGAATAACTTCTGCGGAAGGCTCAATTTCTGCTTCTTTTTTTGCAGTTGCACTTTCTTTTGCAGCTTTTTTCTGAGCTTTTTCTGCTTCTTTTGCAGTTTGAACCTGCTCAGGATAAACAGGAACACCTTCCTTTGTTTTTAGAATCTGCCCCGGAAAAACTTCGGCACGGATTTGAGCTTCAATCTGTTTTGCATAATCAGGATTTTGAATTAAAAAGTTGATTGCATTTTCTTTTCCCTGACCAACTTTTTCTTCTCCACGAGTATACCAGGCTCCGCGCTTATCAATGATTCCATGTTTTACCGCAGAATCAAGAAGGGAGGCGGTGGCAGAAATTCCTTTTCCAAAGTAAATATCAAGTTCGACCTTGCGGAATGGAGGCGCAACCTTGTTTTTTACAACCTTTACACGAACACGGTTACCGACTGCGTCTTCTTCACCTTTTCCGTCAATTGATTCAATACGGCGGATTTCAAGACGAACAGATGAATAAAACTTAAGGGCATTACCACCAGTCGTTGTTTCAGGGTTTCCAAACATTACGCCGATTTTCATGCGGATCTGGTTAATAAATACGATAATACACTTGCTTTTATTAACAATAGCCGTAAGTTTTCGTAAAGCCTGACTCATAAGACGAGCCTGCAAGCCCATTACAGAGTCTCCCATATCTCCTTCGATTTCTTTTTGAGGAGTAAGGGCTGCAACCGAGTCAACAACGATAATGTCAACAGCACCAGAACGAACAAGATTTTCTGTAATTTCAAGAGCCTGTTCTCCTGTGTCTGGCTGAGAAACCCAAAGTTCATCAATGTTTACACCAAGGTTTTTGGCATAAATCGGATCAAGGGCATGTTCAGCATCAACAAAGGCTGCAATTCCACCAAGTTTCTGAGCTTCAGCAATTGCATGCAAGGCAAGAGTTGTCTTTCCTGAACTTTCAGGTCCGTACATTTCAATAATTCTTCCGCGCGGATACCCTCCAACGCCGAGTGCTTCGTCAAGCAAAATTGAACCGGAAGGAACAACATCAATTCCCTGTGCATCAGGTTGAGTTCCAAGCTTCATGAGTGCACCAGCGCCAAACTGTTTTTCAATTTGAATGCGGGCAGCTTCAAGAGCCTTTAATTTTTCCGACATATCTGCCGGCTGATTTGTTTCTGTCATTTTAGCCACCTTTTTTCCTCCCACTATTATATATGGCCTTAAAATTCACTTTTTACACATTTTTATCTGTGAATTTTTATATTTTTTTAATTTTTTCGCAAAGGCTGATAAACCGAACGTCCGGAAAGTACAATTTCTCCATTTTCAAAATGAATCTCTCCGAGAATTTTTACACTTCTCTCCCCTTCAATTTCCGGAACAGGCGGTGGAGAAAATTCAACTTTTACCATTCCATCAATTCTTTTTTGATCTTCATAACCAACTAAAAGAAGACAGGTGTAAGTTTCTTCATTTGTCTGCGCATTACTGATTCTTCCAGACCAGGCAACACGGCAGTTTTCGTACAAAACAGGTTCAAGAGCAACCTGTGCATAAGAAAAATTTTCTTCTGTTTTTTCGGAAAGTGTGTCAAACCCCGGCTGTTCAAGATATGTAAGAAGAATCTGCGCCTTTGTTTTTACTTCTTTTGATGCATTTGAATTCAATAATCTGTTTATTTCTGCACGAGAAGAATTATCTTTATAATTTTGAAAATAAGAGCGCGCCTTTTCGTAAGATTCTTTTATCTGTTTATCAGAAAGAATGAATTTATAAACCTGTCCTGACAAATCTTTTTCTTTTAATTCATTATTCTTAATAGAATTTAGAGAAAGTGACGTTAAATCGGCCCTTACGTTATTTTCTTTTGTTTTATTCGCCTTTACAAAAAAAAGAATTACAAAGGCCACTAAAATTCCAGCAAAAGCAGAAAGGACTAATCTTGTTTTCTGTCCATTTTTATTAAACAGAGGCGGATAGAATTTTTCGATTTTGCCCGTATCGTTCCAGCGGACAATTGTTTCCCAATCGCCTTTTGAACGCACAAAATCCAGAGCTTTTTTAGCAACTTTATTATTTGGCTCCAAATCCTGAACATCAAGATAATATCTTATTGCTTCTCCAGTGTCGCCACGCCGTAAAAAAAGAGCAGCCTGTGCCAAAAGAAGCTGAACATCGTTTACTTTAATTCGCCTTGCCTGGCTAAAATAACGACTTGCGTTTCCTGTTTCGCCAGCATAAAGACAGGCAATTCCGAGAGTTAAATAATAATCAAAACTGTTTTCGTAAACATCATGAACATTTTCAAGCAGGACAATTGCTTTTCCAAATTCACGCCGGCGCATAAGAGAACGCGCAACATCAATTGCAGGTCTGCTCATTTAATTGCGCTTCCTCAAAGTAGAAAGAATTGCATCAAGTTCCGCATTCAACTGTCGTATTTCGTTACGGTCAATGTCACTTCCACTTGATTCGAGAGCATCAATTCTGTTTATCAAAGCCTGAATATACTCAGGTTCAAGCTGTTTTTCTGTTATCGACTGAACTTCAAAATCAACAGTATTCTTTTTTGCCTGATTTTCAGTTTCCGGCATTTCATAAGAATATTCTCGGCGTTTAGATTCAGCATTTACCACAAAAGGCTCTTCCTTTACAGATTCTACAGTTGAAATCTGAACCGAAGATAAAGAAGGATTAAAAGTTCCGGCAAGATAGTCCGCATAATTGAGGGAATTTACGTTTTTTGAATCACTAGCTAAACCAATAAAAAAGTGAATTTCCGAAGTTTTTTCCGGTTTTATTTTTTTAGCCGGCCAGACAACAGAAACTCCAGAATTATTATATGTATTTACAGAATTAAAACTTCTTCCATTTTCGCCTGCAAAAATCCATCTTGATTTATTCAGATTTGAAATATTTGCAAGTGCAACGTTTTCAACTCCACTTACGCCTTGTCCAGATAAAACAAATTGAATTGAATTTTTACCATCTGCCGAAGTTATTGCCCTTTCTTTTACAAAAGTTTCAAATTGAACTTCCGAAGAAACATTTGTTCCGTCAGCCAATGTAAAATGAAACTCTCGGCCTTCGCCAACGACTGTATCAAACAAAGCCTTTAGGGCAAAACTGTTTTCTTTTTTAGAAATATTTGTAACAGAAATGCTAACCTTTATAACGCCTTCAAAAGGATTAACTTCTGCTGTAACTTCCTTGTCCGTAACGTTCTGAACATTTTCAGAATCGACAACACCAGCCGAATCATTCTTTTTTTCTGGAGACTCAATAAAAGAAAAATCTACGACAACCTGAGCTGTATCATTTACAGTGTAAGCTAACTGTGCACCGTGTTCAGTTTTTCTTACTTCTCTTTTTACTGAACCGTTTTTATTCAACCTGTAAGAAGTTCTTCCAATCCTTAAAAAGAACGATGAAGAAATTGAATCATCAAAATCTGCTAAAAGCGGAATCTTTTTTCCATTTTCGTCTTTTACATAAAAATTAAAAGTTCCACTGTTTGAATCCAAGGCAACGCTATAAGTTGAATCCGAAAGTTCATACTTTTTTAAAGGCAGATAAACCGAGCCTAAATAACTGTCAATTTTCGGGAAATTCTTTTTTAATTTTTTCTGATCAGAAGTCTTTGTTTTTTTGTCGTCTGTAACTGCTGTTGCAGTATCAGTTTTTGCTTCATTTTTTGTATCAGCAGTTGAATTTTCTTCGGTTGTCTTTTCTAAAGAAGTAGCATCTTCTTTTGTTTCAGACTGTTTTGTATCAGCAGAAACGGAAGGCGCAACCACGGATTTTTCCGAAGTTTTTTCTTCCTGAGCAAAACTACTAGCTCCAGACAAAAGGAGAATTGCAGTCAAAAAAGAAATCGTTGTTTTTTTAATTATTTTTTTCATTTTTTTTACTTCTCCTCTGCCGGCGGATCTTCAAGAAGATACTTTAAGAATCCAGCTTTTCGTTTTAATGCTTCTACTTCAGGATCAACAACCGGAGTTTTAACTTCTTCAACAGGAGCCTGTTCAACTTGAACAGCCTGGCTTTCTGCAAGAACAATTTTATCCTGCAACTGAGCATTTAAGTATTTTTGTTCTTCGAGCATTGATTCAAGTTCAGAGATTCTAGTCTGACTGTCTGCCAGACTTTTTCTTAGGCCCATTTTATCCTGAGTCTGATAAAGTTTTATCTGTCGTTCGTATTCTTCGCGGGAAGCAAGATTTTCTTCACCAGTAACTTTTAAAAGATAGATAAGTTTTTCTTCTCTTTCGCGCTGAGCAATCATTTCCAGGCGATAACGGCAGTCATTTGCTTTTGCATCTGTCGGAAAATCCATTACAACACGTTCATAAAGAGAACGCGCAGAATCAAAATTGTATTCATCGTAAAAACATTCAGCAATCCAATAAAGAGCCGCAGCATAAAGCTCAGAATCAGAAAACTGATGGCAAAAATCACTCAAAACGAGAACGGCTTCTTCATTGCGTTCTAGAAAATGCAAAATCCGTCCTTTTTGAAACTGCATATAAGGCGCATAACGGCTGGAATTGAATTTCTGTAAAAAAAGTTCAACATCAGAAAGTGCGTCTTTATATTCAGTAGAATTAACTTCGCTCATTACAAGCATATAAAGGACTTCTTCGTCCATTTTTTGAGAAGAAGTGCATGCTTTTCTCAAAAAAAACATCGCAGAAGTCCAGTCACTTTTACGGTAAGCTTCAAATCCCTGCTGAGCATCAACCGAATATTTTGAACAAAAAAGACTTTCGCTAATCAAGGCACAAAAAGCAAAGGCAAGAACCGTTTTTTTGCCACTTTTACTAAAAACAGAACAAAGCTTTTTCAAATTTTACGCCTCCCAGTTAAAAGAGCCGTTAAAAAAGGCTGAGCCAGAAACAACGACATCAGCCCCAGCATTTAAAACAGAAGAAACAGTTTCGTTATTTACACCACCGTCAACCGAGATAAGAAAATCGTATTTTTTTTCTTTACGAATCAAGTCCAGTTCTGCAATTTTATCTACACAATAAGGAATAAGTTTTTGTCCGCCAAAACCAGGATTTACTGTCATGACAAGAACAAGATCAACTAAAGGCAAAACTTCTTTTATTGCACTGACAGGAGTTGAAGGAACAATCGAAATTCCTGCTTTTTTACCCAAAGAATGAATATGAGAAATAAGTCTGTCGATATGAACAGTTGCTTCCTGATGAAAAGTAATAAGGTCTGCGCCGACAGCAGCAAAAGAATCTACCATTTCTTCCGGGCGTTCTACCATAAGATGAACATCAAATGGAAGTTTTGTAAGTTTTCTGATTGATTTTATAACAGGTTGCCCGTAAGTAATCTGAGGCACAAAATGTCCGTCCATTACGTCAATATGAATAAATCCAGAACCTTTATCTTCACAAAGTTTAACAGCCTCTGCAAGGTTAGAAAAATCAGCAGAAAGCAATGATGGTGCCAAAATTTTACTTTTCATATTGAACGATATTAACAGAAAAAACAGATAAAAACAACGAAAAACAAAATCAGACTTTTTATAATTTTTCCATATATAAATAAAAACAGTTTTATAAAGTTAAAAAAATAAACAGAAAAAAACATTGACTTATTTTTTCAAATAGAATATAAATATTGCCCTTTTTTTGATTTTTCTTTCAAATCATTGACTAAAAAGCCCGTTTTGTTATAAATTTGTAAAAGATTTTATGAGTATTCAATCTGAAGAAGGGCTAAAACAGGCATATAAAATGCTCTCTCAAGGGGAACTAGAACAGGCAAACGAAATTCTTGCAAGTGTTCTGGTATACAACCTGGAAAATAAAGAGATTAATTTTGCAACTTTTTGCTGTTCATTTTGGATTGATTTTATAAAAACGCTGTCAAAAAGCAGTTTTTACGAACAGGGCGAAAGCTTACTCTATCATTGGAAAATTTTTGAAGAAGCCTATGAAGCCTACGGCAAAAAGCGCGAAATTTTTGAACGCACAGTTTTTTCCGTACAAACCGGCATTTTTACATTGGCACTTAAGAATTTTTCTGCAGTACGACAGGAAACTTTAAGATTTCCGTCTCAAAAGGCTGATTTACTGCTAAAAATTGGCATCTGTAACAAAAAACTCGGCAATTACGACGTTGCCAGACAATATCTTATGGAAGCCAATAAAAACGAGCAGGGTTCAGCGCAGATTATTGCAGAAATGGCAGATTGCTGCGCTCTGTGCGGAATGGAAACAGAAGCTAAGGTTCTTTTTAGGGAAGCATTCTATATTGATGCAAAAAAAATTGACTTAAGCCTCCTCGACTGCGAACTCATAAAATGCCTTATTCAAAATGTAAAAGAAAATCCGCTTTATAACGGATCTGAACTTGCATTTTGGGTTCCAGTATTTGCAGTACTTTACGGAGTATTCAATATAAAACATGAACTTCGGAGTGTAGAAGTTTTAAAACTAAAGCAGGATATTTATGAAATTGAAAACGAAATAAAAAATCCTGCAAATAATATAAATCAGTTAAAACCAAAATTGATTTATATGTATTTTCGTCTGATTGACCACTATATTCAAAAAAATCAGACAGGAAACGAAGTCAGCGACATACTGCTGAAAATCAGGATCCTGGATAAAAACATCTACGATCTTTACATTAAATGAGAATTTTTTAAGGATTGCGTTTTTAGAGGGTGAATTGCAGTTCTTTTAGAAGATAAAAAGGCTCACAAAGCCGTACATATATACAGACAGGAGTAAAAAATGTCCGCAGAAATCGTTACAAAAGTTCAGGAGATGCTCAAAGAAGAAACATGGACAAGAGCATCTATCACAAATTACACAAAAAATAATCTTATTGAACTTTCTGAGATTATAGAAAAAGCAAAAGCAGAAGACTGTTTGACTGAATTAAAACAGATTTGCGACGAACAGCTTGCTCATACAAAAGAAAGCATTATTGCTCTCTATATATCTGGAATGATTGGCTTAAAGCAGGGTGAACTCGATAATTCAAATCTCGTAAACCTTGTTGATATTTTCCAGAACAACCACAAAGAACCTGTTGTAACTTATCTGTGCGAAACTATCCTCGAAATTGCTCCAAATAATAAATTTGGACTTCTTACACTTGCAGGAATTTACCGCAGTGCAAACGATCCAAAAGCCTGGGAACTCTACGAAAAAATCGTAAAGGTTGATGTAGAAGCTGCAGAAATTGCAAAACTTCTTTCTGAACATTACGAAGCAGAAGGCGATACCAAAAATGCTGTTGCATACTGCAAAAAAGCACTCTTGCGCTTTGTAAATGCAAACAATATGACAGCCGTAAAAGAAACATGGTCAAAACTTGTTTCTATGATTCCAGACGAAATTGATTTCTTCCTCCTCGTTCAGAGAAAAGTTGAAAAATCAATTGATGCAGACAGAAGTGCCCTTCTTCTCCACGATCTTTATCCTTATTACAAAGACAACGCAGCTACAGATCCAAAAAAATGGGACGTTGCAATCCAGCTTCTTAAAATCATTCTCCGCATAGATCCAAAAGACAACTGGGCAAGAAACGAAATTGCTGCCTGTTTCCAGGGAAAATATGCTAAAAATCCTAACGTTGCAGAATTTATTGCTTCTTCAAATCTTACACAGAGTTTCCGCAATGTATTTGAAGCAATCAACGATTTTGAAAAACATATTGCCTTTGGCGTTAAAAACTTTGTTTATCATAGAACCTGGGGTGTCGGAATCATTACAAAGGTAGAAAACGACACACTTACAATCAACTTTGGTAAAAAGAACGGAGTAAAACAGATGTCACTTAAAATGGCAGTAAGCGCACTCCAGCCACTTGCACGCGACCACATCTGGGTTTTAAAAGCAACAAAATCAAAGGATGAGCTTTCTAAACTCTTTAAAGAAAACAAAGATAAAACACAGGCTCTTAAACTTATCATTAAATCATTCGGTAACAGCTGCGACTTTAAGAGAATTAAGGCAGAACTCGTTCCTTCTATCTTAACTCCAGGTGAATGGACATCCTGGAACACAGCTGCAAAGAAAACTCTCGAAACAAACCCTATCTTTGGTGTTAACCCGAACAATATTAACGAATACATTGTACGCGACGGAAAAATTTCAACAGAAGAAAAACTCAGCAACGAATTCCGTGCTGAAAAACAATTTATGCCACGCGTAGATGTTTTCATGAAATTCTTTAACAACGAAGAAGCAGACAAAGACAGCGAATTCTTTGCAGATATGTACAATTACTTTAAGGGATTTTTAAAGGGTGCACACCAGGCAAACGAACAGGTTATTGCTTCTTACCTCGTTGTTCAGAGAGTTGGTACTGCAATGCCAAACTTTGCTTATCCTGTTACATTCACTTTTGAACAGCTGTACAGAGATATTGATAATCCACGCGAAATGTACACACTCTTAAAAGATACAAAAAATACATCTTTGCAGAAAGACTTCCTCGACAATATTAAACTTCTTTCTGACTGGGAAGATCAGTACATTGAACTTTTCCCTACAGTTTTGAACAAGAGAATGCTCGAAGATGTAATCAGCATGGAAGGTGGAATTGCAAAAGTTCAGAAACTCGTTGTAAAAGTATTTGAAAACTTCCGCGATTACCGCGATGCTGTTCTGTTCCTGTTTGAAAACTGTCAGAACGACGAATGGTACAAAAATGCAGGAATTTCTTACCAGAAACAGCTCATTACAATCGTTAACCTGATTGACCAGACTTACCGCGAAATTGACAACCACGTTGACACAACAGAAAACAAAAAACTCAACAAAAATGCTAAAAAATTGATTTTTGGCGAAAAAGACGACAAAAATGTTTATGCCGAATACATGCTTTCGTGCGACATGGACACAATGACTCATCTTTATACTCTTGTTGATGATATTTCTGCGCTCGAAGGAAGCTACAAGCAGGCTTTGCGTAACAAAATCCTTGAAAAATACAGCGACTACAAATTCCGCGCTAAGGAAGAAAAGAGCAACGCTCCAAAGGGAATGCTTGTTACAAAGGCAAAACTCGACGAAAAGAAAGCTCTCGAAACAAAGATGACAACAATCGACATTCCGGCAATTGCAAAAGAAGTTGCAGATGCAAAGGAAAAGGGCGACTTAAAGGAAAACGCAGAATACATTGCTGCAAAAGAAGCTCAGCATAAGCTTAACAACGACCTTAAGCGTCTTCAGGGAGAACTTGCCCGTGCAGTTATCTTTGACCCTACAACAGCAACAACTTCTCTTGTTTCTTTCGGAACAGAAGTTACACTTACAAACAATGCAACAGGCAAAGACGAAAAATACATTATCATGGGACCTTGGGAATCAGATCCAGATGCTGGAATTATTTCGTACATGTCTCCGTTTGGAAATGCAATTCTCGATGCTAAAGTTGGCGAAACTCTTGAGTTTACAATCAACGAGCACGAAAATAATTACACCGTAAAATCAATTACTCTCGCAAAATAGTTGAATTGATTCACAGACAAAAAAAAACAGCCGGAAGGCTGTTTTTTTTTTGCGCTGTCGCGCAAGGGATTTACTGTAAAGATGTTCGTTTGTCGGCTATCAGTGCCACGGACGGCACACAGAGACAGTTATTCTTAAGAAATGCGTAGCATTTGTTAACTGACATGATGTCAGTAGCAAACTCGTTATTTACGTAGGGCTGTCCAAAAAGTATTTTTTTGTCAGTATCGTGCCTTGAACTTAGAGATTCCCGCATCAAGTGCGGGAATGACAATATGTGTGTCATTCCCCGGCTTGACCGGGGAATCTTTTTTTATAATGACTTGCATGCCGATGCACACAATTCATTATTAAGAGAAC
>CAVJSA010000047.1:0-19735 GCA_963651875.1 Lachnospiraceae bacterium
ATTGAGGAGTGAAAATGAAAAAAATATGGCACGATGAAGCCTGGGAAGATTACTTAAAACTTCAAACCGACAAAAAACTTCTCAAAAAAGCAAACGCACTTTTAAAAGATATTGAGCGTGGCGGATATGACGGAATCGGAAAGCCAGAGCCACTGAAAGGCAATCTTTCCGGTTATTACAGCCGCCGTATAGATGACTACAACAGAATTGTTTATAAAATTGAAAACAATATTATAGAAATAGTTCAGTGCGGAACGCATTATCATGAGTAACGATTTCCCCTAGAAAAATGTAACAAAACTAAGTTTTCTTAATTTAAAAAGTTCTTTCACTCTTTCTTATAAAGAGAATATAATTGAAACTCTAAAAAAAACGCTATATTATAGCAAAGGATAATCATTCGAGAATGTTTTTACGGGAGCACTTTATGGAAAGTTCAAATGTAATAAAACTGTATAGTGAAATTGAAATGCTCTCTTATTCCGATCGGATTTCTTTATTGAATAAGTTGGTTAGTTCGATTGGCTTAAATCGTTCAAAAAAAGCAGAATCTTCTTCTGAAAATTTTGAAAAAGTTTTTGGGCTATGGAAAGACACAGACATAGACATTGAAAATATCCGCAAAAAAGCATGGGATCGGTCATAATGCTATATCTATGTGACACTTGTATCTTAATCGATTATCTTCGCGGAAAAGAAGAAGCAAAAGAACGGCTTTCTGCTGATAGAACAAAAGGTCTTGGAATGTCTGCTATAACTTATATGGAACTTATGGTTGGGGCAAGAAATAAAAAAGAAGTTGTAGCTATAAAAAAAGCATTTGCTGATTTTGAAATAATCGAATTAACGTACGCTATTTCTATAAAAGCAAGAAATCTAATAGAAATGTTTACTAAAAGTCATGGGCTTTTAATTCCAGATGCCTTGATTGCAGCAACAGCTCTTGAATTTGAACTTCCACTTTCTACTTTGAATATTTCAGATTTTAAATTTATTCCAAATCTAACACTGGTTTAAGGATTCAAAATGTCAGATATAAAAAACACTTCTGTCCCGAAAAACGAACGATTTTTTGGACGGCTTTTCATCTTAAAATAACGTTGCAGGCGGCATATGCAGGAATCTTACCTTATTACGAACGGGCCGGTCAGAAGTTTTTATAATGAGCTTGTTGAAAACCTTAACTGCTGCTCTCAGTTTAAAATCAGTGTTGCCTTTATTACTTTCGGTGGGCTGCAGGTTCTTCTTGAAACGTTAAAAGAGCTTGAAAAACGCAATATCCCGGGCGAGATTCTTACGACAACTTACAAGGAAATGACCACACCTCAGGTTCTTGAGCGTCTTTCTAAATTCAAAAATATTCACCTTAAGATTTATGTTCCGCCGACACAAGACGACGGATTCCATGCAAAAGGTTATCTTTTCCACAAAAACAATCTTGCCTCCTCAAACTGGACAGTTATAATCGGCTCTTCAAACATAACAGGGCGGGCACTAAAAACTAATGTTGAATGGAACGTTCTTCAAAACGAAGACTGCAGCAGCTTGCAGGAACCCGGCGTTTTTACAAAATCAGTTCTCGACGAATTTGAAACTCTCTGGAAAAGTCCATGGGCAAAAGAATATTCTGACGATTTTTTAATTTCTTACCGCGACTATCTTTCAAAAGTAAAAAAGCAGCAAAAGGCACAGTCAAAAATTTTATTTTCGTACAGCAGTTTTGCAAACGAAAAGCCTCAGTCCATAATCCAGCCGAACGAAATGCAGGCCGAAGCAATCGTAAAACTTGACAGGCTCAGAAAGACCGGAGCAAAAAAAGCGCTTGCAATCGCAGCAACCGGAAGCGGAAAAACCTATATGTCAGTTTTTGACGCTCTGCAGGTAAAGCCAGAACATCTGCTTTTTATTGTTCACCGAGAGGACATTCTAAAAAAGGCGAAGAAATCTTTTGACACCATCTGCTCGGCAACGGAAGAAAATTATTCCTCAGGATTTTTCACAGGAAATCAAAAAGACAAAACCTGCAAATATCTTTTTGCGACACGTGACAGTTTAAGCCGTCATTACAATGAATTTGACAAAGACGCTTTTGACTACATTGTTTTAGACGAAGCTCATCATGCTTCAAGCGAAAGCTATAAAAATATTCTTTCGTATTTTAGGCCAAAGTTTTTGCTCGGACTTACAGCAACTCCAGAGCGAAGCGACGATGGCGACATATATTCAATTTTTGACAACAATGTCGCTGTAGAAATCCGTCTGCGGGATGCGCTTAGCCATGATTTAGTCTGCCCTTTCCATTATTTTGGCTTAACCGATGCAGAAGGAATCGATTATTCAAAAATCAAGGCAGAACCAGGAACAAGCGAATATATAGAAGAAATTGCAAACATGCTCATGGTAAACCGCCGAGTTGACTATATTATCGAAAAAATGAATTTTTACGGACACGACGGCGAAAAAGCAAAGGTTCTGGGATTTTGCGCAACTATAAAACACGCCCAATACATGGCACAGGAATTCAATAAAAAACTTTCAGAAAACGGAGAAGAAATTGCCGTCGCCCTTTGTGGAGCAGACAGCGTTGAAGTCCGTGAAAAATATGCCCGTCTTTTAGAAGATGACAGATCTCCACTTAAATATATTTTTACTGTAGATATTTTTAACGAAGGAATCGACATTCCGTCAGTGAACACAGTTTTGCTTTTGCGCCCTACTGATTCTTCAATTATTTTTATTCAGCAGCTTGGTCGAGGATTACGCAAACTTGAAGGCAAGGAATTTGTCACAGTCTTAGACTTTATCGGAAACTACAAAAAATCTTTTTTGATGGCGATTGCCCTGAACGGAAAACAGGATTATGACCGGGATTCTTTAAAAGTTGAAGTTGCAAACGATTTTGCGGATTTACCGAACGGAACTTATATTCACATGGACAAAATTACAAAAGAGCAGATTCTTCGCCAGCTTGAAAGTGAAAAATTCATGTCACTAAAATATATGAAAGAATCCTATCTTTCGTTTAAACACATTTGCGGCGGAAAAGTTCCATTTCTTGTAGATTACTTAAAGCACGACGGAAGCGTTGATCCAGTCCGCTTTACAATTTTTAGTCCGAACTATAAAACCTATTTTGATTTTGTCTCATACATAGAAAAAGAATCTCATCCAGAATTTTCTTTAATGACCGAAGATGAGTCTTTCTCTCAGATTATGCTGCTTTTATCTTTTTACTCGCCTGCAAGACGGGCAGAAGAATGGATTGTTGCAGACACTGTTTTTAATTCAAAAAACAACTCTGCCAGTATCGAAGAAATTACTCAAAGAGCAGAAAAATATCTTTCGTTTGTAAATAAAGATTCTATTGTTCATGCATGCAATACACTTAGTGGAGAATATTTTGACTCAAGCGAAAAAAAGCGCTACGAAAAGGCGATTTTTAATTTTGACGGAAAAGCAATTTCATTCAACCAAAACACGATAAATTTTCTTGAAAACTCAGAATTTTCCGCACAGAAAAAGCTCTGGATTGAAGATTTGATTCAATACAACCTTTTGCGCTATCAAACTGAATTTGGCGCTGACGATTATTCTGCAAACGGAACTTTGCCTTTCTTAAAACTTTACCATAAATATACAATGCGCGACGCGGCTCTTTTATGCAACTACACAAAGATTCATTCATCGTTTCGCGGACAGGGGCTTATAACTTCGGCAAAGCCGGACTATTTTCTGTTCGTTAACCTGCACAAGGACGCAGATATAAAAGATTCAATCAACTACGCGGACAAATTTATAACGCCACAACATTTTCAGTGGCAGTCGCCGAACAGCACAATGCAGAATTCTGAAGTCGGGCAGAACTTAATCCGCAACATTGAAAGAAAAATCCGCCTGCATCTTTTTGTGCGCAAATTTGAAAAAGCTGAAAATATAACTCAGCCGTTCATTTATCTAGGTCAGGTTTCGACCTTTCCGGACAGCGCAGAAGGCAACAAGCCGATCACAATGAAATTTGCGCTCCAAAACCGAGTCCCAGACGAACTTTTTAACGATTTTATAACACGCACAGACAAAATGGGGAAAGACTAAAATATTCCACAAACCAGGCTCGCCCACGCACAACGGCTTTCCCCTCACCGCTCCACAGTTTCCCATAGTGCCAAAAAGTCGGTATAATTTTTTTATGGAAAACGAAACTAAAAAACTATCTGCCGCAAACACAAGCGAAACAAAGACACAAAGTGTAACGCTTTTAGAAATTGCTGAGCAGACAAAAAAGATTATAGAAGACATTTTAGCCTCTCATCCGCAGAAAAAAGGCTCGATTTTTGTAATAGGCTGCTCGACTAGCGAAGTTGCAGGCGGCTCAATCGGAAAAGATTCTGTTCCGGAAATCGGAAAAACGATTTTTAAAACGGCGAATAAGATTTTATCCCAAAAAGGCATTTTTCTTGCCTGCCAGTGCTGTGAGCATTTAAACCGCGCTCTTGTTGTCGAAAGACAATGCGCTGAAAAATATTGTCTTGAAGAAGTCTGCGTGGTTCCGTGGGTACACGGGGGCGGCTCTTTTGCGACCGCTTCTTACTACGGCTTTAGCGATGCGGTTGTTGTGGAGCATGTAAAGGCAACTGCCGCTCTTGATATTGGAAGCACTTTAATCGGAATGCACTTAAAAGAAGTTGCTGTTCCGCTCCGTCCGTGCCTTAATTTTATCGGAAACGCCTATGTTACGGCAGCTTATTCTCGGCCTAAGCTAATCGGCGGAGAGCGGGCTCATTACAAGGCGGAGAATTAAGGATTTTGAAACAAACGGACTTTACAAGCGGAAGCATAACAAAGTCGCTTTTTGCGTTTACCCTTCCGCTTATGCTCGGAAACATTTTACAGCAATGCTACAACATTACAGACACTTTGATTATCGGACGTTTTCTTGGAAAAGAAGCGCTTGCGGCAGTTGGCTCGGCGTATACTTTAATGGTTTTTCTTACGTCTGTTTTGACAGGTCTTTCAATGGGAAGCGGAGCTTTTCTTTCGATTGCTCTCGGAAAAAAGGACAACGATGAACTTAAAACCGGAAACTTTATGGCGTTTTCGATAATCGCGCTTTTTGCTTCCATTCTTTTAATACTCGCCTACGTTTTTATAAATCCGCTTCTTTTTATTTTGCAGACACCTTTCGATGTAGTTGAGCCATTAAAAACATATCTTCTTGTTATTTTCTCAGGAATTCCGGCGGTCTTTCTTTACAATTATTATGCTTCGTCTTTGCGCGCTGTTGGAAACTCAACTGCAGCTCTGATTTTTCTTGCAGTGTCGGCAGTCCTTAACACGGTTCTTGACATTGTCTTTGTCGCTTTTTTTGGCTGGGGAATAAAAGGAGCAGCAGCGGCAACAGTTTTTTCGCAGTATATTGCGGCGATTGGAATTATTTTTTACACAATAAAAAACGCTCCGGATTTAAGGTTTGACTCTTTCCATTTAAAATTTAAAAAACAATATTTGCACCCGATTTTTTCTCTTGCTTTTTTAACATCCCTCCAGCAGTCGGTAATGAACTTTGGAATTTTAATGGTTCAGGGGAGAGTAAACTCTTTTGGAACAGAAGTAATGGCGGCTTTTGCGGCAGCTGTCAAGATTGACACATTAGCCTACTCTCCTGCCCAGGACTTTGGAAACGCTTTTTCTACTTTTGTTGCCCAAAACCACGGAGCTAAAAAATATGGAAGAATAAACAGCGCAATAAAAAAGAGCGTGGCTTCTTCTGCGATTTTCAGTGCCCTTGTAAGCGCGCTTGTCTTTGTTTTTGCGCGCACTCTTGTCGCTTTTTTTACAAACGACGAAAACGTTATTTTGCTCGGAGAAGAATACTTACGCACCGAAGGCGTTTTTTACTGTCTTATAGGCTTTCTTTTTCTTTTTTACGGCTACTTCCGCGCTGTGCAAAAACCGGCAGTTTCTCTTGTGCTTACGGTCGCTTCGCTTGGAACGCGAGTCCTGCTTGCCTACACGCTTTCTGCAGTTCCGGCAATAGGCGTAAAAGGAATATGGATTAGCATTCCTGTAGGCTGGGCACTAGCGGACGCGCTTGGTCTTTTCCTTTTAAGACGCAGCCTAAAAAAAACAGAGACAGAATAAACTGTAATTATATAAAAAAAGTGTTTTTGATAATTTTGCTGAATTTTAATAGCATTGCCTGGGCTTTTTTATGCCGCACAAGGGATAGTAATGGTCGCGAAGCGAGTGCGAAGCACCGGAGGCGCGGTAGTCGCCGTAGCCATGAATAGCCCGGTCTGCCGCCTGCGGCAGATGTGCCCTGAACAAACTATTGGAGAATACAAAAAAAATAAAATGCTTAATACAAAAAACAATTCTTTAAGCAGATTTACAGCACTTGCAGTTTTTTTTCTTTGCCTTTTTTCTTTTAACGCCTGCTCTAAAAAAACAGTTGAAAAAACAGCAGAACCTTCTAAAAAAATCGTCATTGGTTTTGATCAATTCAGGCCTTACAGTTACATAAACCTTGACGGAAACTTTACCGGAATTGACGTAGATATTGCAACGCTTGCCTTTAAAAACCTTGGATACAAAGCAGAGTTTAAAAGCATTGAATGGGACAAAAAAGATAAACTTCTTGAAAACAAAACACTTGACTGCATCTGGAGCTGCTTTACAATGACAGACAGACAGGATTTGTACACCTGGGCTGGACCTTATTTGTACAGTCGCCAGGTAGTTGCAGTACGCACAGACAGTAAAATCTATGCGATAAAGGATTTAAAAGACAAAAGAGTTGCAGTTCAGGTAACGACAAAGGCAGAATCACTTTTTCAGAAAAGAACTCCTTCTTTAGTACCAATTCCACAGATAAGACAGTTAAACACTTTTTCTTCTACTCCAGAAATTTTTGCAATGCTAAGAAAAAGTTATGTAGACGCAATTGCCGGTCACGAAGCCCTGCTTTCTGAACTTATTAAAAATGGCAACGGTTACTACAGACTTTTAAACGAAAGCCTGTATATATCAGAGCTGGGCGTTGCCTTTCTTAAAGGAACAAATATTGAACTTGCACAAAAACTTACTAAAGAACTCGAAAAGTTAAAAAACGACGGAACTATCGATAAAATAGTTGAATCTTACGGTTTAAACGCTCAAAAGGTTGTGTGGGGAAAGTAAACAAAAATGAAAGGCAAATTAAAATTAAACATAAGTCTGATTCTTCCGTTTGTGCTGATCTTTCTCGGCGAGGTCTGTTTTTTTGTATTTAACAGATTTGATAAAAATAACTTAGTCGAAACCGTAAACGAGTCAATTTCTTTTTCTAAATTAAGAATTAACCGCTACGAATCCTTTATTACAAATGACCGCACAAAAAGTTTAGTGCGCCTTATAGATAAATCTGTTGAATTAGCTTATGTAATAAAAGAAACTTCTTCATCGCAATCAATGGTTGACTCTTACATCGAAAACCAGCGTCTTAGCGGTTGTCTTGTTTTTGACAAAAACCTTAACGTTATTCTCGAAAGTGCTGCAGATAGAACTTTGGATGAAAAATGGAAAGCTTTTGTTCACGAGTCTTATGTTTCGGTAATTGCAGAAAAAAAAGAAACAACCTGGTCAAAACGCGTAACGATAGAAGGAACAGATTATGACCTTGCCGCCGTTACCTCGCTGGACAAACCTGGAATAGTTTTTACCTGGGTGCAAAAACAGCCTGCTGCAGAAGACAATGGAGATCTTGTTTTAGCAGGGCTTTTTACAAATTTTCCTTTTAAGAAAAATGGAATTATTGTAGCCCGCAGAGGAAACTCAATCATAAGCACCAATTCTCCGCTGTTAAAAGACAAAACAGTTGAAGAATGCCAAAAACTCTACAAGGGAAGTTTTAGCCAGGATAAACACGGACTTATTAAACTTAAGGCAAATGGCAAAACCTGGATTGGAAAAAAGGACATTGCAGACGACTATGTTCTTTATATGTTTTTTCCTGCTTCGCATGTATATTTAACCCGAAACATTGTAGCGCTTATTTATACTCTGCTTTCTATCATCGTTTATACGGTTTTTATTCTCGGTTTGAACATTTCTAAAAAGGCCGGAATAGAACGCGAACAAAACCGCTTAAGAATAATCAATGCAATCGGGCAGGCTTATTCTTCAATCACTTTGGTTGACTTAACAAAACAGGAAATCGAAATAGTAAAAAGTTCAGTCTACGATCTTGAACAACAAACAAGAATAGCTTTTGCACGGGAATACCAGAAACAGCAGGTAGAACAATTTATTGCTGAGCCATTTAAAAAACCATATCTTGACTACATAGACATGACCACGGTTGCTTCCCGCCTGGAAAAAACGCCTCACCTTTCTTTTACCTGTCAAACAAAAAAGGGCAGCTGGCAGCTTACTCTTATTGTTCCGCAAAAACGCGACAAAAAAGGAAACATAACAGCCGTCCTTATTGCAATCCGCGACGTAACACAGGAAAAACAAAAAGAAATTGAACAGGACAAAGCTTTAAGAAATGCGCTTTCGACGGCAGAACATGCAAACAAGGCAAAGACAGTTTTCTTAAACAATATGTCGCACGATATCCGCACGCCAATGAACGCAATCATAGGCTTTACTTCTCTTGCCGTAAGCCACATAGACAACAAAGAACTTGTAAGCGAGTATCTCAAAAAAATAAGCGTTTCGAGCAAGCATCTTTTAAGTTTAATAAACGACGTTCTCGATATGAGCCGTATCGAAAGCGGCAAGGTACAGATTTTTAAGGAAGAAACCCACCTGCCGGACATTCTCCACGACCTGCGCTCAATAATCCAGGGCAACATTACTTCTAAACAGCAGGACCTTTTTATAGACACACAGGACATTCTCCACGAAGACATAATTACGGACAAACTCCGCCTGACCCAGGTTTTACTGAACATTGTAGGCAACGCAGTTAAGTTTACTCCGGTAAACGGCACAATCAACGTTCGCATTATCGAAAAACCATGTTCAAAGCAGGGTTACGCACTCTACGAGTTCAGGATAAAAGACAACGGAATCGGTATCGACAAGGAATTCCAGAAACACATTTTTGAATCATTTGCCCGCGAATCTTCGGTTACACAAAGCGGAATCCAGGGCTCAGGTCTGGGGCTTTCAATTGCAAAAAACATTGTCGATATGCTCGGAGGTTCAATCAACATAGAAAGCGAAAAAGGCAGGGGAACCTTGTTTACAGTCTCGCTTGAATGCAAACTTTCGGACAAGAAACAAACTCAGGAAGAAATTCCAGAATTAAAAGGTTCAAGGGCCCTCGTTGTAGACGACGACACAAACTCATGTATGAGTGTCTGCAAAATGCTCAGGCAGATGCAAATGCAGGCAGACTGGACAACTTCCGGCAAAGAAGCAGTTTTAAGGGCAAAAGAAGCAACAGAACAGAACACTCCATTTAAAGCATACATTATTGACCTTTTTATGCCGGACATGAACGGTATCGAAACAGTCCGCAGAATCCGCCACGTAATCGGCAACGACACGCCAATCATAATTCTTACAGCCTACGACTGGGCAGACATAGAAAGCGAAGCGCGCGAAGCCGGAGTTACAGCCTTTATCGAAAAACCTCTTTTTATGTCAGAATTGCGCAATGCTCTTGTAAACCAGGCTATCGAAAAAGAAACAGACGGCACCGAAGAAAATAAAAGCAGACATGCAGGCAAAAAAGTTCTTCTTGTAGAAGACAACGAGCTCAACCGCGAAATTGCCACAACACTCATGCAGGAAGCAGGCTTAATTGTAGACAGCGTTGTAGACGGAACAGATGCCGTAGAGCGAATGGCAGATGCAAACAAAAATCAGTACGACATAATTCTTATGGACATACAAATGCCAAAAATGGACGGTTACACAGCCACACGCGAAATCCGCACACTTCAGGACAACCAAAAGGCAAATATTCCGATCATTGCAATGACAGCAAACGCTTTCGAAGAAGACCGTCAAAAAGCAATAAAAGCCGGCATGAACGGTCACATCGCAAAGCCGATAAGCATAAATATGATTTTAGAAACAATGGATAAGATTTTTAATAACTAAAAGAATTTTTACGGGGAGGCGTCCCTCCCCGCGCGCGCACTTACGTTGCGCGCTCCCCTCTGTGCGGGGACACCCCGCAACGCCCCGTTTTTTTTATTAGCAGTCAAGAGTTTTTATAAGTTTACCTTCAATCGAACACAAACTTATTGTTGTTTTTCCGTCTGCCTTTACCTCGATAAAACCGCAGGTTTTTCCGTCATCGCATTTCGGCAAACTGATTGAACCAGGATTAAAATAAACATACCCGTTACTTTCTTCAAGAACCGTAACGTGAGTGTGTCCGCTTATAATTATTGTTCCCTGGCAAATCCAGTTTTCTAATTTTTCGCGGTTATAAAGGTGTCCGTGGTGAACAAAAAACCTTCTGCCACTGTCAAAAATGCTCGTATAGGCAGCAAGGCACGGAAACTCTAAAACCATTTCGTCAACTTCTGCATCGCAGTTACCGCGCACACAGATTATACGGCTTTTGTTCTGGTTTAAAAGTTCAGCAACCTTTTTTGGAGCCCAGCCTTCCGGCAGAGGATTGCGCGGTCCGTGGTTCAAGTAATCGCCACACAAAATAAGATAGTCAGCGTCTTTTCCGAAATTATTCAAAACTTTTTCAAGGCTTTCTGCACTTCCGTGAATATCAGAAATTACAAGGTACTTCATTTTATTTCTTTCCTTTTTTCAAAAGTCGCCATTCATCTATTTTTTTATATACAAACAAATGAGCTTACTTTTTAATCTGCTTATATTCGTTGTAGGCAAGGATAAACGGACCTACTCCCTTTGCATCGTCCTGAACGATTGGTTCGCTCATGTAATATTCAAAACTTCCGTCGCGACGTGGATCTTTTTCTGGTCCCAGGCCTGCAACAAGACAGATTCCGCCAAGGCTCAATCGTCCGCTGTCGGTATTAAGATATTTATTGCAGATTCCTTCAAAAGCCTTTATTCCTGCTTTCTGGAATTTTTCATCATCAAGGATTCCTGTTCTGAATCCTTTTAAAAGCGAATAAGCAAAAATTGCAGACCCAGAAGTTTCTAAATAGTTTTTGCCTCTGCCAGCAAAGTTTGGAACCTGCCACCACATTCCGCTTTCATCCTGGAATTTTAACATGCTTTCTACGAGGTCAATAAAAATTGCCTTTAACTTTTTCCAGTTTTCGCTTTCGCGGTCTGGAGCAATATTCAATGTATCAAGCAAAGCCATGCTAAACCAGCCAAGAGAACGCAGCCAGAAATTCCTGCTCAAACCGGTTGCTTTATCTGCCCAGAACATTTTTCTTGAACTGTCATAACCGTGATAGTAAAGGCCTGTTTTGCTATCGCGCATAATTCTGTTTACATTAAAAAACTGATTGTAAACATCATTTATGTTTTTTGAATCGTTAAAAGTTTTTTCGTATTCCATGTAAAATGGCTGAGCCATGTAAAGTCCGTCGAGCCATACCTGGTTTGGATAAATCTTTTTATGCCAGAAGTTTCCTTCCGGAGTGCGTGGCTGTCCTTTTACCTGTTCGTAAAGTTTGTCCAAAGCCTTTCTGTATTTTTCTTTTTGTGTAACGCGGTAAAGAACAAAAAGATTTTTGCCACCGTTAAGTTCGTCGCAGTTCCAGGTATTAATGTCGTAACCGTCAATTGAACCGTCGTCATGGATTCTAAAATCTTCGTAATAATCACAGAAATCAAAATATTTTTGATTCTTGCTTGTCGAATAAAATTCTAAAAGAGCCATAATCATGCAGCCGTCAATATAATCCCAGCCTGACTTTTTTCCAGCACGTGCTTTTTCAATATTCCAGATAGGAAATTCTGCTGTCGATTTTGTCATTAAATCGTCGATATATTGCTCAATTACCTTTGTATCCATTTTTTCAAGTCCCCTTGAAAGTTCAACTTTTTAATAATTTTCCCCGTTCCGATT
This sequence comes from Lachnospiraceae bacterium, assembly GCA_963651875.1. GTDB lineage: Bacteria > Spirochaetota > Spirochaetia > Treponematales > Treponemataceae > Treponema_D. The sequence continues at coordinate 12,005 of CAVJSA010000047.1, forward strand.
AAAAAACACTGTCGATTGTAAAATACACAGTGTTTTGCTATTATATCAAAAGTTAATTTGCTAGTATAGGAGCATTTTCTATGTCTGATCCAAAAATCCAGTTCAAAAATTTAATTGCACAGGCTGTAAACGAAATTATAAAAGAAAAATCGATCGAAACTCCTGCTGTCGAAGCAGAAAAAATCGTAGTTCAGGATTCTCCAGATCCAAAAATGGGAGATCTTGGCTCTCCAATGTTTGTTTTTGCAAAAACCTTGCGCTTAGCTCCACCTGCAATTGCTTTAGAAGTTGCCCAGAAAATAATGGAACAGGCAAAAGACCTCGGCGAAGTTTTAAATGTCGGCCCTTATGTAAACCTAAAACTCGACAAAACAAAGGCAATTTTTAATATTTTAAACAAAGTTCAGGAACAAAAAGAAGACTTTGGTTCAATCGACGAAAACGGCAACAAACCGCTTTCTGCCGAAAAAATCATGATTGAATTTTCTTCTCCAAACACAAATAAACCTCTCCACTTAGGTCATATGAGAAACGACGCACTCGGCGAATCTGTTTCAAGAATATTAAAAAAGGCCGGAGCAGAAATTTTTAAAGTAAACATCATTAACAACCGCGGAATCCACATCTGTAAGTCAATGCTTGCATACAAGCTTTTCCACGAAGCAAAAGGCGAAACTCCGCAGACACTTGGAATAAAAGGCGACCATTTTGTAGGTCAGTGCTATGTTGAATTTGAACGTTATTTAAAAGGCGAAAAAGACAGGCCAGAAACCGCCCACCCGGAAGCACAGCAGATGGCAGAAGAAATGCTCGTAAAATGGGAAGCAGGCGACAAAGAAATCCGTGAACTCTGGCAGAAAATGAACGACTGGACATTTAACGGCGTAAAAGAAACCTATGAACGCACCGGCGTAAGTTTTGACAAATTCTACTTTGAAAGCGAAACCTACCTTAAAGGCAAGGACGAAATTGCAAAAGGACTGGAAAAAGGCATTTTCTTTAAGGCACAGGACGGTTCTGTGCGTGTTGACGTTACAGAAGCTGTCGGCAAAGGAAAAGACGGCGAAGATCACGAAAAAGTTCTTTTGCGCAAGGACGGAACTTCCGTTTACATTACACAGGACATTGGAACAGCAATCAGCCGACACAACGACTGGCCGTTCAACGAACTTATTTACGTTGTTGCTTCTGAACAGATTTTCCACTTTAAGGTTTTGTTCTATATCTTAAAAAAGCTTGGCTTTGACTGGGCAAACAAGCTTTATCATTTAAGCTACGGTCTTGTAAATCTTCCAAACGGAAGAATGAAGAGCCGCGAAGGAACTGTTGTTGATGCAGACGATTTAATCGATTCTCTGCACGCAGACGCATTAAAGGCAATAAAAGAGCGTGGTCGCGAAGATGATGTAGGAAACGCAGACGATGTAGCAGAAAAAGTTGCTCTTTCTGCCCTTCACTATTACCTTTTACAGGTTTCGCCAGTAAAAGATATGATTTTTAATCCGGAAGAAAGTCTAAGCTTTAACGGAAACACAGGACCATATTTACAGTACATGGGAGCACGCATTTCTTCAATTTTAAGAAAAGCACAGGAAGAAGGTATTGAACCAGCATCTCCACAGGATGCAGCTTCTTATTTAACTTCTGCAGAAGAGTGGGATTTAACAAAACGCATTGGTGAATACCCTCAGACAATTGCAAAGGCAGCTACAAATAAAGACCCTTCAGTTGTAACAGCATATCTTTATGATATTTCAAAACTGTTTGCAAAGTTCTACCAGAACTGTCCGATTCTGTCTGCCGAAGACAAGGCAGTAAAAACAGCCCGCCTTGCACTTGCAAAAGCTACATTACAGGTATTAAAGGAAGCAATGAACTTAGTTCTCGTTCCTTACCTCGAAAAAATGTAAAAACTAACCGGCGCAAACCTGCGCTGGTTATAACAATCGATCCATTATTTCCACACGCAACAGTCGTATTCCTGCCAATTGCGACATTTATGTCATTGCCGTCCGCGACGGATGTGTCATTGCAAATCGCGACATTTATGTCATTGCCGGGAACGACACGGCAATCTATTAAAAAACAGACTGCCACTTTTCCATTCCCCCGCTTTTTACAAAACAAAAGCCGCCTGAACCGTCATACTTTTTTTTCTTGTTTCTTCGTCTATGCCGTCGCTCAAAAAAGCTGCCTGCCGCCTGAAACTTCCAAAAACAAAAGTTCCGTCAGCAAATCGAGAACAACAAGTGCAGTCAGCCGCAACTGTAATATTTTCTTCTAAAATTCCGGCCCTTTTTATTGCAAAAAGGTTTGCTTCCGTAAGGCTCAGGTGATAATTTAAGAGTTTTCCGTCATTTGTCTTTTTTAAGTCAGTTTCTGTTTCGTCTGCCTTTGTTACGCAGTTACCAAAGTTACACAAAAAATAATTCTTTCTCTCTTCATCAACACAGTAACATTTACTGCAAATATGAGGCCCGATTGCAACGCAAATGTCTTCCACCTTACAGGAATATTCTTCAACAAACATTTTTATTGCATTTGCAACAATTCCAGTTCCCTTCCAGCCGGAGTGAACAATTCCGGCAACATTTTTTACGCTGTCATACAAAAACAAAGGAACGCAGTCTGCAACAGTAACAGAGGGAATTAAAAAATCATTATCCGTTACAATTCCGTCACCTTTTTTATTTAAGGTCTGCTCTTCTTCGTGAATATTAAAAACAGTTTTTGAATGAATCAATTCAATACTGACAAACTTATGCTTACAGTCACATTTTTGCTCTTCCGTCGCGCAGGCCCCGGAGCAAACATCATTAAAATTCTCTTTAACAATCGCTTTTAAAAGTTTTTCGCGCGCTTCATTTTTTTCATTCCATCTAAAACGCATGGAAGAAGCAGTTAAAAGCGTCATTCCCCATTTTTTTGCATTTTCTAAAGGTTTGCCGTTTTTATAAAAAGGAAGAAGAATATATTTTTTTAATTTGGAATTTTCTTCTACTGTTTTTGCAACATCAACATAATTTATTTTATTCATTTTTTTGATAAAGCCTTTATTTTATTAAAGCAGGAGAATCTATTGACTCAAGTTCGCGGAGCATAGAAAAAGCGTCTGCAATTGATTTTCTGGCATTGCGCAAAGATTCAACAAACTTTTCGTTGTTTTTTCCGTCCAGTCTAAAAAGGTTCGTAAGTGAATCATAGCGGCTGTCCGTTTTTTCCATAAAAATTCCAGTAAAACACTTTTCTAAAATACGGCAGGCATCACCAAAATTAGAAAAAATTGAACGGACATCGCCTTCAACGCTGCGCACAATCGAGTCAATCTTAGAATGTGCCTGAAGCGACCTGAAATGTTCATCCTTTAATTTAGAAAAAAGCGTTCCATATTCACCACCGGAACTTAACATTCTGTTTAAATTCTGAAAATCAACCGACAACTGAATCATTTTGTTAAAAGATTCTGTAAACTCGCTTCTGTTTTCTTTTTGAAGAAAATCGCCTTCGAGCATAACTGTTTTAAGTACAATTTCGTGTTCCGGGAATTTTTCGTGTAAATACCAGTTCAAAAAACCGGCAGTAAGTTCATAATGGAAAGTAAGCCCGCCCCACAACTTCTGCCACGGACGCTCCGGCAATAAAGGAAAGGATTCCAGTCCAAAATTTCTTTTTAAACTGCTTTTTAGCATTTCTTTTTTGCAATCAAGAGTCCAGGACTTCCATTTTTGTTCAAAAAGTCTGCGCCAGTTAGTTTTATAGCGCACAAACCAGTCTTCACCGCCGGCAAAACTCTCAGGCATCCACGAAGGTTCAGCGTAAACAACCCGACACACATATTTTAAAGGCACGGTTGTAATAAACATCTTCATCATCGAAATCTGCGACTTTGCATTAATCATAAAGTTTGAACCCTGGTTTGCAGTTTCTTCCAGATTTTCAAGATTCGAGGAAGAACTCCCTTTTTTTGAAAAAAGATAGAGAGCCTCGAGCAACTCTTCAGAAAGTTTTAAGCCATTGCACAAAATTTTAGAAAAAGAAGAAAGTTCACTTTCGACAGAACTAAAAGAGCAGGAATAATTGCCTTCAACAACTGTCGAAAAAAGCCCGATAAAACGCATAAAAGGCAGTTTTGTAAACTGTTTTAACCATTCATAGGAACGAACGGCTTCATACATTTTTGTGCGGTCAATGCTTGTAATGTCGTCAAGAATATCATCAAGTTTGTGGAGCAAAATCATTCTCTGCTCCGGCTGTAAGCCTGCATCAAGCGAAAGTGAATAAGGATCTACTTCTGCATTTATCTGTGATTCAACATTACTCATTACGACAGAACCTAAAAAAATTAAAAAAGAGTTTTCGTCGTTTTCTGCATAAGTAATAAAAGGTCTAAAAAAATCAGCACAAAGTTTTAATTCGGTAAGTTTATTGTAAAAGCCGGAAAGCAATACATTGCGCCTGCTATCAAGAATATCAGGGCTTAAGTTTTCAATATGGCGGGCAATGGCAGAAACCTTGTGTTCATTATAAACTGTCTGGACAGTAGTATTCGCAAACAAAGCTTTTAACCACAAAAAAATTCTAAAAATAAAAGATTCTTTTTTTATCTGCTGTTCAAACGAAAGATGTCCGTCATCTTCAAATTTATCTTCAAAGGTCAGATTTTCAGTCTCTACTCCCGCTCCCTTCATTTTTTCAAGCATTGTAACGCGTTCTGCTTCACTCAAACCACAAACGAGCGCGTCAAATGAATTATGTTCCATACCCTTTCCCTATAAAACTCAAAAACTACACGTAATTTTAGTTTAAAGCAGACCTTAAATCAAACAAAAAAAAAGCCGCGCAGCCCAAACTGCACGGCATAAAGCTCAAAATAAAAGATATTAGTTAAGTGCTTCTACAACAAGCTCGCCCATTTTCTTTGTTCCAACGAGTTTGCCTGCTGCCTTTACTTCTTCACGCTTAGAACCTGCAATGTCGCCTGTTCTCCAGCCAGCGTCAAGAACTGCATTTACAGCATTTTCGATTGCCTTTGCTTCTGTTTCAAGCTTAAAGCTGTAGCGCAAAAGCATTGCAGCAGAAAGAATTGTTGCAAGAGGGTTTGCAAGGTCTTTTCCTGCAATATCCGGAGCAGTTCCGTGGATTGGCTCGTAAAGTCCAGGGCCAGTTCCGTCTCCAAGAGAAGCAGAAGCGAGCATTCCGATTGAACCTGTAATCTGGCTTGCTTCGTCAGTAAGAATGTCGCCGAACATATTGCTTGTTGCAATTACGTCAAACTGGCGAGGATTACGAACAAGCTGCATAGAAGCGTTGTCAATGTAAAGGAAGTCTAAAGTTACATCGCTGTATTCCTTGTGAACTTCTTCTGCAACCTTTCTCCAAAGGCGGCTAGAGTTCAAAATGTTTGCCTTGTCAACAACGGTCAAGTGTTTCTGTCTCTTCTGGGCAAACTCAAATCCTAAGCGAACGATTCTTTCAATTTCTTCCCAGGAATATTTTTCTGTATCCCAGGCACTTTTTCCGTCAGCAGCAGTTCCGCGTTCTCCAAAGTAGATTCCGCCAGTAAGCTCGCGAACAACGAGAATATCAAGACCGTCTCCAACAATTTCGTCTTTGAGAGGGCATGCATCTTTAAGCTGAGGCCACATTACAGCCGGGCGAAGGTTTGCAAATACTTTCATTCCGCCACGAAGACCAAGAAGAGCTTTTTCCGGGCGAATCTCTGGCGCAACGTTGTCCCATTTTGGTCCGCCAACAGCACCAAGCAAAGTAGCGTCGCTAGAAAGACAGATGTCAAGCTGATCCTGTGGAAGCGGCTTTCCAAATTTATCAATAGCAGCCCCACCTGCAATTACATTTTTGTAATTCCATTTGTGGCCATATTTTTTTGCAACAGCGTCCAAAACTTTTACAGCTTCTGCAACAACATCAGGACCGATTCCGTCTCCAGGAATCAATGCGATTGTCTTTTCCATATTTTTCTCCCATAACTTAAGTTTTGCTTAAGATTTTCAATTTCGCTAAAGATTATATTAAGTTTTTTTTCTTTATACAAGATTTTTTTATTTTTACGGGCGGTCCGGCGAGTTTCGCCGTCAGGCTTTCCGCAATTCGCCGTCTTGTGCGGCTCATTCCTCCGCTTCGCTGCGGAACGCTGTCGCGTTGCTACAATCCTTACCGCAAAAAAACATTGTTCAAAATAAAAAACGTATTAAAATAAAAATATGACAAACGACGAACTTATACAAAAAGCATTAGAATCACAAAAAAACTCATATTCTCCGTATTCCAAATACAAGGTTGGCTGTGCACTTTTATGCACCGACGGCACCGTTTACACAGGAACAAATATCGAAAACGCTTCCTATCCCTGCGGAATCTGTGCAGAGAGAGTTGCAATGTCTAAGGCAGTAAGCGAGGGCAAAAAAAGTTTTAAGGCAATTGCAATCTGCGGTTCAAGCCAAGTTCTGTGCACCCCCTGCGGAATCTGCAGACAGTTTTTATACGAGTTTGCCCCGGATTTAACAGTCTTATGTGGCAACAGCGACAAAAACTACAAACAAACAACGCTAAAAGAGCTTTTGCCAGAAGGCTTTGGCGCACAATCAATGTAAACCTAATTCTCACCAATTTTGAATTTGTTATAAATATACAAATGTCGAATTTATTTTACAAAAAATGCAAAATAGCCGTAGTCGAAGTTCTGGAGCAAACGCATTCTGAGCGCAGCGACAGCATGCGGCTTGCGACAGGTTTTCGGCGAGAGGCTATTTTAACTTTGGTTAAATTGAAAATCGATATTTGTACGCTTACTTTTAAGCCAAAAACTCAAAGCTCTGTAAAATTTTATGATTTTATGATTTAATCTTTATTCAAGAGGTAAAACAATATGGAATCTTACAAAAAAGAATTTATAGACTTTATGGTTGAATGCAAGGCTTTAAAATTCGGCGATTTTACGCTCAAATCAGGCCGCAAATCACCATTTTTTATGAATGCCGGAGCATACGTTACAGGCGGTCAGTTAAAGCGCCTTGGAGAATTCTACGCAAAGGCAGTTCACGACAACTTTGGCGACGATTTTGACGTTTTTTTTGGTCCAGCCTACAAAGGAATTCCACTGGCAGTTGTAACTGCACTCGCCTACAGTGAACTTTACGGCAAAGAAATAAAATACTGCTCAGACAGAAAAGAAGAAAAAGATCACGGAGCAGACAAAGGCTCTCTTTTAGGCTACAAAATCCAGGACGGTGACCGCGTTGTAATTATCGAAGACGTTACAACTTCCGGCAAATCAATCGAAGAAACTTATCCTAAAATCAAAGCCCAGGAAACAACTCCCGGAGGAATAAAAATTGTCGGCGAAATCGTTTCTTTAAACCGCATGGAAAAAGCACCAGACAGCGACAAAGCAGCCTTAAGTGTAATTACAGAAAAATACGGATTTCCAGCACGCGCTATCGTTTCAATGCAGGACGTTGTAGAAGCCCTTTACACACAAGGCGACAAAACATTAATCACAGACGATATAAAAAAACGCATCGATTCGTACTACGAAGAATACGGCGCAAAAGCATAAAAACCATTTAATGGCATTGCCTCACAGAGACATTGCCGCACTTGATGCGGCAATCTCATAAAAAACTGTCATGGGGCTGTCCAAAAAGAACGGACAACCCTCATCATTATTTTAAAGACAAACAAATTTCAATGTGCTAAAATTTAAGCATGAGC
>CAVJSA010000048.1:0-19297 GCA_963651875.1 Lachnospiraceae bacterium
ATATCTGTATAAATAATATCGTCTTCTGATACTTCTGTTTTTGTAACTTTTCCTAATCGAGTTGCAATATAAATACCCTGTAAAAGCTGACTGTTTGACAAATCTTTAGGATTATAAAGAATTGAACCTCCCATATAGGTTTTTGTTGAAATCGAACGATAAGTTATTTTGTCACTTATATCAGAAATCTCGCCGGAATTTGATTGAGGTGCGATAAAAGTGCAGGCCGTTTCTGCTAATAGTAACAAAACGACAGCAGAAACTGTTAGTGCTGTGATTTTTTTTTTCATAACTTTCTCCTGTTAATTAAAAATATAATGAAAAGTTGTTACTGCTTGATTATTGCAGTGGCAAAATGTTTTTTTTGTTGGATTAAGATTTGCTATATGATTATGTTTTCATAACTTTTTTCCCCCCTAAGTGGATTTATAACAAATTGTTAGAAGTTGTGCAAGGTTAGGCACATAATTAAATTAATAGGATTCAAGATGAAGGAATGACAGTGGAAGGGAAAATGTGGGAATGACAACTCTCCGTATCATTGTCTCACCTCGACCCGACAATCTAAAGATTCCCTGGTCGAGCCAGGGAATGACAATTGAATCAAGTGCGGGAATGACAGTGCTATCAAGTCGTGGAATGACAATTGAATTAAGTGCGGGAATGACACAGCTGATGATTTTTTGAATGTATAAAATTGGCTTGTATTCTGATTAAAAATTAAAAATTTGCTTTTTGAACTTGTTGAATAAAAAAAAATGTTTAGATAAAATAAATAATTGATTTGGACTATATCTGTTGGAGGATATTTTAATGAATTTTTTCAAGAATAAATACAACATTATTTCTGTTGTTTTGCTGCTTCTGGTTGTTGTTTCTCAGTTAATTCCTTTTACATCATCAACAAAGATTTACTCTGAAGTTGAAGATCAGGGAAAAACCTGGGCAGAACTCCCTGTTGGAATTACAGGAAAGTACAAGAGCGACTGGCCTTCTGAAATTAAATATGGTGAATTTAAAGACTGGGAACCATCTGTACAGGCTAAATATCCTTTGTATGGTGAAAAAACAGTTTCTGTATTTACTTATGTATGGAATCCTGCTGGTGCCCTTTATGGCAACAAAGTAAATGCTTACATCTTTACAGAAGTTGCATTCCTTGCTTTCCTTCTTTTTGCTTTGTTTGTAAAGAACTTTATGGCTAAGGCTGTAGTTGCATTTATTCTTGCACTTATAAATATCTGGGCTGTTGTTCAGTCGTTTGTTCTTAAAGCAAGTGGCGAACTTGAACCAAACATGGCTGTAGTTGTTATGCTTATTATTGTTGCTCTTGGTGCAATTGCTACAGGTGTTTATTTTATTCCTGAATATTTTAGATTAAAGAAACACAACGAAGAAGTTAGAAAATCTCTCTAGTGTTTGTTTAACATTAAAGCCCGGAACTTTAAAGTTTCGGGCATTTTTTTTATCTGGGCTTTTGAGCGACGAGTTGTCTGTTGTGTTCTGGCTTTTGACTAGCCCTGTTTTTTTATTTGTCTGATTATGAAAAAGCGTTTTTTTGCCTGCCTTTCTTTTATTTTTCTTTCCTTTTTTTGCCTGGAAATATTTGCACAAAATCCTGAAACTAATAAATACAAAATTGTTCATGTTGAACTTCCCTGGGGAACGACAACCTTATTTTCTACTTTTTATTGTTTTAATGAACTTGAAGCTGGCAGAATTTTAGCGAAAAAGCTTTATGGCATAGAAAATCTGGATAAAGTTTTAAAGGCTGGAAGATTTAAAAAACTTATGATTCTGCCACCTGGAAGTGAACTTTCTGCCTGGAATTATGCAATCATGACGCATAATAAGGAATTCTGGTTTTTTGAAAACAGGGACGACGGTTATTTGTGGGGAACGGGAAGGTTTTAAGAAAATTTTTAAAATGACAGTTTTATAAATTTTGTCATTTTGATAATATTATATCGCAAGGGATAACGGGGCTGGATAAAAAGTAAAGCCTGGATAGATTCCCGCATCAAGTGCGGGAATGACAGGGGGGACTAGTGCGCTAGAAGCGCACGCCCTTGCTGCGCAAGGGATGCCTGCGTATCAGGCTGCGCCTGATACGCTGAGAGTTTGCTGACGCAAACTCTTTATTTTACTGTGCGCTAGAAGCGCACGACCTTTGCTTGCGCAAAGGATGCCTGCGTATCAGGCTGCGCCTGCTACGCTGCGAGTTTGTTTGCACAAACTTGTTTATTTACTGTGCGCTAAAAGCGCACGACCTTTGCTTGCGCAAAGGATGCTTGCGTATCAGGCTACGCCTGCTACGCTGAGAGTTTGCTGGCGCAAACTCTTTATTTTACTGTGCGCTAAAAGCGCACGTCCTTTGCTGCGCAAAGGATAGGAGGGGGGCGGTTACGCCGTGCGATAGCACCGGAGGCGCGTTAGACGCCGTAGCCCCGGATAGCCTGGTCTGCCACTTGTGGCAGATGCGCCCAAAAAAGAAAATAAAAAACTGGAGACAGAAATGGCAGAAATAAAAAACACTCAAAGCAGACAGTGGCACGATGAACAGCTGGCTTTTCATTGGGAAACGACAGTAATGTTCAGTCAGTGCAATCCAAATAAAAATCTGAGTTTAAATGAATTGCTTAAGATTACTTCGGACGTTGCGGTAGAAGATTTTAACCGTCGGGGAATGAGCCGGGAAACTCTGGTTGATAATGGAGTTGCAATTCTTGTTTCGAGGGATTCGTTTAGGTTGCACAGATACCCGAGAGAAAATGAGCATATTGTTGTTCATACCTGGGAAGAAAAAAGTGAAGCTCTGCAGTTTGTGCGTGCTGTTGAAATTGAAAGCGCAGACGGCGAAAAACTGGTAAGCGGACTTACGGCCTGGCTTTTGGTTGATTTAAAAAACAGGCGGATTATGCCGATTAAAAAATTTGACCAGATGAAAATGCGTGAACCGACTTTAAAAACAACGGAACACGACTGTCTGCCTTATGGAAAAATTCAGCTTGCTGACGATATGTCTTTGCTTGATGAGCGTATTATAAAATTCAGTGATCTTGATGCAAACGGCCACACAAATAATGCGCGCTATGCTGCCTTTGCGGCGGATGCCCTGCCTGAAGAATTTGAAGGAAAAGAATTTAAGGACTTTAGGATTAATTTTGCAAAGGAAGCGATGCTTGGTCAGAAATTGCAGGTTTTTGGAAAAATTGAAGAAAGTGAAGGCAAAATTGTAATGGCTGGAAAGGTCGAAAAGGAACTTTCTTTTGAAGCTGAACTGTTCTGGTAAAAAAGTAGAATAGACAGTGGCGACAAACACGGCTGTTAAGAAAATAAAAAACGGCAGGCAAAACTGTTTTTTTAGTGTGTCTGCCGTTTTTTTTTGTAAATCCTGCATTGGCGGTTTTAGATGGTTGCGTTGCTGTCAATCATCCAAGGGGCTTTTTCTTTTACGGATTCCATGTCGATATTTTCTACAAGGTTTGAAATTGTGTTTACGAGATTTAAGATTTCGTCCAAAGCCTTGTGTATGTAAATAAAATAGTAAACCTGTGTTCCTTTTTTGTGACTTATAATCATGCCGGCGTCTTTTAAGATTCTTAAATGGTGAGAAATTGCCGGGCGAGAAAGATGTGTTTTTGCCGTTATGTCCTGAACGTCCATTCCGTCGAGTCCGGATTCGGCGAGGATAAGAAGAATTTTCTGGCGGATTGTGTCACTCAATGTCGTTAAATATGGTGTGCAATGTTCAAATTGTTCGCGGATAACTGACATTTTCTGTTTAAATTCTGTAATTTCTAGTGTACCCAATTTATGTTCTCCTTATAAAATGTGGCGGTCTAAAAGGTATCTTTTCTGTCATTTTTGAGCTCGATCCAAAAATCTAAATGTATATAATACAATTATTTAGGAGTTCTCGAACCAAATGCGGGAATGACACTTTTGACTTATTATGCCGTCTCTTAAAACAGTGCGTCTGTGGCAGTTCTGGAGGCGCACCTCCCTGGTCGGTTTAATTGTTTAATCGGTTAAGTTTATAAACGCATTAACCGATTGTCAATAAATTTTAAAAGAATAAAATTTTTTTATAGTTTTCTATTTTGTTGACCTTTAATTTTAAACTGAGTATATTTTGTTCAATGGTTTAACTTCTTAAACTTATAAACATAAAAATATATAAGGAGGAATGCTAGATGAATCGTTTATTCAAGCATCCATGGCTAATTATTGTTGTAACGCTTGCTGTTACGGCAGTTTTAGGATTTCAGCTTAAAGATATTCAAATGGACGACTCAACACGTCTGTATTTTCCGCAGAAACATGAGTCTTACCAGCGTTTGATTTCTTCCGAAGATCGCTTTGGTAGCACTGTTGTAATCGGAGTTTCTGTAGAAACAGATAAAGGTTCAATAATTACTCCAGAAAATCTTGCAATTATCGACAAAATTTCGACTGACGTTGCAAATCTTACTACAGTTGACCGCGTTGACTCCCTTACTCACATTGATTTTATTGAAGACGTTGACGGTGCTCTTACTGCAGGAAACATTATTGATGCTGAACGCGACGAAAACGGTTATCTGCCATTGCTTACAAATGACCAGATAAACGACCTTAAACACAATCTGACAGAATGGGACGAAATGTACACTCGTTCTATTATTTCTGATGACAACAAAGCTGCTCAGATGCAGATTACTCTCAAGACTAACAATCATCCTGGAGAAATTGCATTTATAAGCACACTTTCTACTGACGACGTTGACCTTTTGGCAAACGCAGGAATTAAAACATTTGCTGATTTTACAAAAGCTCAAAAGAAAGGAACTCTTACTTCTATTGAAGGAATTTCGGATTCGCTTATTGAAAATGTACAGACTGCAATTGCAACAGAAAAGTCAGAAAGTGATATTGAACGCGAAACACTCGATTCTGTAAAAGAAATTGCTGCAAAATATACAGACGGAAGCGGACTTAAGGTTATTTTCTTTGGTGACCCGGTTGTTTCTGCAAATATGCGCGAATTTATTCTTTCGGACCTTGTTCGTTTGATTCCGCTTGTTTCTATTGTAGTTTTGCTTACTCTCTTTATAAGCTTAAAGACACTCGACGGAACTATCCTGCCACTTATTACAGTTCTTCTTTCTACAGCCTGCACCTGCGGACTTATGGCAATCTTTAAGTTTTCATTTACAATTGTTTCCAGCGTTATTCCTGTTGCTCTTATTGCCTGTGGTTCGGCGTATGGAATTCATATTCTTACACATTATTACATTGCCCTCGACGAAGAAGTTAAAAAGGGAACTGTAATTACAAAAGAAATTCACAAACAGGTAATTCTCCGTGGTGTAGGCGACTGTAAGGTTGCTGTAGCTCTTGCTGCTGTTACTACTGTAATTGGTTTTATTTCTCTTGTTACCAGCCCTATGGGACCTTTGCACAGTTTTGCGATTTTTACTGCTGTAGGCGTTGCACTTGCATTTATTTTCTCTGTAACGTTTATTCCTGCTGTACTTATGGTTAAGTCGGAAAAGGCAATTGGTAAAAAATCTAAGTTGATGCAGCGTGTTTCTACAAAGGTTAAAAAGCACACAATCAACCGCGGAACTGCTTCTCACGATACATTGTTCAATATTTTTTCATTCTTCTGTGGAACAAAACCAAGAATGTATGTGTTTGGAGCATTTATCATTATTCTTTCGATTTTTGGAATCAGACGTCTTACAATCGAAACTTCAATCATCAATTACTTCCCTAAAGACAGTCAGATGAGACAGGATATTGATTATGTTGACCAGCGCTTTGCCGGAACAAATATGATCTTTATGCTCGTTGATGGTCCAAAAGTTACTGATTCTGACGGAAATGTCCTCGACGAAAACGGCGTTCCTGTTATGAACAAAGATGGAAAATTCCTCGATGTAAACGGAAATATTATTAAAAAGTCTGACGGACGCCAGGCTGCTTTGGTTGAAGGTTCAATGAAGAATCCGGATATTCTCGAAGCAATCGACGGTCTCCAGGACAATATTTACAATAAGTTCCCGTTTGTTGGAAAAATGATTTCGTTCCCGACACTCGTAAAACGCATGAACCAGGTTTTGCACGCTCCAAGTGCTGACGCAATCAACACAGCTGCAACAGGTTCTGACAGTTTTGGTTCTGACGACTTTGGCGGATTTGATGATTTTGCAGGTTTTGACGACTTTGGAGATTTCGGGGACTTTGGAGACAGTCCTGGCGAAAGTGCCGACTATGAAATGCTCCCGGATTATGTAGATCCAAACGTTGCTTATGTTGAAAAACTTAACAGCACAATTTCTGTTGACGAAGCTCTTACTCTCTTTGTTAATTCTTATGCCGAAGCCGGTGGTTCAAATGCTTCTATAAAGGATGTTGTTGAAGTTCTTGAAAAGAAATTGAATTACAGAGGACGTGACTTCTACGAAATTCCTTATGACGAAGCTAAATACGGTTATGCACAGCACGAAGCTCTTACAAACATTGTAGGAAACTTCCTTTCTATGCTGTCTGACAAAGAAACTCTTGGACGCTGGGCAAACGATCCTCAGAACGAAAACGTTTTGAACCCGAACCGTCTGCGCATTCAGCTTGTTTTGAGAAGTCAGTCAACACACGACATTGAAAAAGTAATTAACGAATGTAATTCTTACGTTGCAAACCACTTCCCGGAAGGTTATACAGTTTCGTTTACTGGTAAAGGTGAACTTGAAGCTGTTATGACAGACATGGTTTTTACTTCACAGTTGCAGAGCCTTATTTTCTCTCTCCTGTGTGTATTTGTTGTAATTGCACTTTCGTTTAAGTCTATATGGGCTGGATTGCTCGGAGCTCTTCCTCTGGCATTTACAATCCTTCTTAACTATATGACGATGGGATTTGCAGAAATCAATCTTGACCTTGTAACTTCGATTATTGCTTCTGTTGCGGTTGGTATCGGAATTGACTATACAATTCACTTCCTGGAAACTTACCGTCTGGAAAGAGCAAAAACTACAGATGTTCACGAAGCTGCAAAACGTACATTTGCTTCGAGCGGTGTCGGAATCCTTACAAATGCACTTGCCGTAGGTTTGGGCTTTTTGGTTTTGTGCCTTTCTAAGTTTGCCGTATTGCGTTACATCGGTATTTTGATTGCAATCGTTATGTTTACAAGTTCTATGCTGGCAATGACAGTTTTGCCGGGATTCCTTACAAACTACGATCCAAAATTCAGCAGACCAAAAGAAGAGCCTGTTGAAGAAAAAACAGAAAACTAAAAAATTGATTCCCGCATTAAGCTGCGGGAATACATAACTGCGTTAGGGATAGGAGCACCGCGAAGCGTTGTTTTTGAAAAATGTTCTGCCTGAACTTTTGCTTCTTTCAAAAACAATGGAGGCGATAGCCGGAAGTGGCGGGAACGAAAACTTTCGGATAGCCCGACCCGAGCGTAGCGAGGGAAACGCCCAGAAAAAAAATTATTCAGGTCTGCGAATTGCAGAAGGAGAAATTTATGAAAAAGAATTTGAAAAAATCAATCATCGCCATTTCTTTGATGGCTGCTGGAGCAATGATTTTTGCTCAGGATGCTCGTTCAATCGTTGACGCTGCTCTTAATATTAAAAAACCTGCTTACAACCATTCGATTATAGAAATGGACCTTATTAACAAGGCTGGAAACATTGAAGAACATCGTGTAATTGACGAACTTGGACGCCACAACGAAAAAACAGACACTTCTGACGTTGTAATGAACTTTAAGGTAAGTACAAACAAGTCTAACCAGGGAATTAAATTCCTCCAGATGGAAAACAAGGGCAAGGACGATGACAAATGGATTTACATGCCTTCTCTTAAAACTACACGCCGCGTAAATTCTTCAGAAGGAAGCAAATCTTTTACAGGAACTGACGCTTCTTACGATGATATGTCTACACGCGAGATTGACGACGATACACACGAACTTTTGGGCGAAGAAAACAAGAACGGCTATGACTGCTGGAAGATTAAATCAACTCCAACTGCCGCAACTCTTGCAAAAGCTCAGTATCAGTACAGAATCCAGTGGATCGACAAAAAAACAAACGTTCCTGTTTATGCAGAAATGTATGACAAAAAAGACGGTTCACTTGTAAAAGTTCTTACAGTTGATTCAATTTCTGAAATTGACGGCTACACAATTACAACTTCTACAACCCTTAAAAACGTAAAGAGCGGTCACTCAACAAGAATCGCTGCTCAGAAAAATGCTAAGAGCGCAAACGGCTACAACATTATTCTTGACAAGCCGATTCCAGACAGCGTATTTACACAGAACTATTTGAACACAGCAAAATAAAAAAATCGGGTTGTCTAAAAAGTATTTTTTTTGTCGGTATTGTGCCTTGAACTTAGAGATTCCCGCTTCCTGGGCGGGAATGATAGGAAAGATAGCGTGCGGGAATGACAGTGAATGTTGACTGCTGGAATGACAATATGTGTGTCATTCCCTCATCTTGACCGGGGAATCTTTTTTCATAACGACTAGCCTGCCGACGCACACAATTCATTATTAAGAGAACTTTTTTAGACAGCCCCATGAATGGTGGTTATGAGCGATTGTTCGGCCACCATTTTTTTTAAGGACAGATTTATGAAAAAATTTATTTTTAGTTTAGCTTCTTTTGCTCTTCTTGGTGCTTCGCTTGCTGGGGCCCAGGATTTTGATTTTGGAAGTGATTTTGGAGACGACTTTGGCGGAGATTTCGGAGACACTTCTTCTTCCTTTTCTGCCTCTGGCATCGAAGTAACCGGCGAAGCAGAAATTAACTTCCGCGCATATTTTGACGACGAAGGTGAATACGGTCTGCCAGTTGACGAATGGAAAACCGAGGCTGATCCAAAAGGCAAAATCAACTTAAAATATTCAACAGACGCAGTTTCTGCCGACGTTAAATTTGCTTTGAGCAGGGATATTCTCGACAATTACCACGAAGACGTAATAGACGAGCTTACACTTGAATCTTACTTTGGAAACTTTGTTGTTCAGGCCGGAAAAATGAAGGTTGTCTGGGGCAAGGGCGACAAGCTGCACGCTGTAGACAACTTTAACGCAAACGACTACACGGATTTTATAATTCCGGATTACATTGACCGCCGCATTGCCGAGCCTATGGTTCGCGTGCTTTACAATGTGCCAAAAGATGTAGGACCTTTTTCTTCGAGCCGTTTTGAATTTGTCTGGACACCGTTTATGACAGCCGATCGCTACGCTTCAAGCGGAAAGTGGGTTCCGGCTCAGGTAAAGACATTAAAAAATCAGTTGACGTCTCTTGCTGGAGAAAAAATAGTAAAGCAGGGTGTTGAAGCTGAAAAAGCTGTAGCTGACTATGCGGGAAGTGATACTACTGAAGATGAGTCTACTGAAAAGTACCTGAACGCTTTAGCTCTACAGTCTCTTTACACAACAATGCTCAGCAATTCTTCTAGTCTTGCAGACAACCTTTATCCGGACACAAACCAGCTTAAATACATGCAGGCAGGCGCACGCTTTACAACAACAACAGGTTCTCTTGACTGGGGTGTAAGCTACTATGCAGGAAGAAACAAAAAGGCTTCTTTTGACTACAGCAAAAGGAACAGCTTTGTTAATACTTACCTTGCAAACGGCAGCGCAGACGATGACGACAAATTTATCGACTACGACTTTTTGCAGGTTTTTGGACTTGAAGCAGCAAAAACTTTCGGCGCTTATAACTTCCGCCTCGAAGGAGCATACAACCTTACAAAAGACACTGCCGGCGACGATCCTGCAATTCAGAACAACTCAGTTGCATGGGTTGCAGGCTTTGACCGCGATTTACCGCTCAGTGAACTTAACGTAAATGTTCAGGGACAGGGCAAGTACATTCTTAATCACGACAAAATCAACGACAATTCTTATGATACAGAATACGGAACTTACGAAAACGACATTAAGCTTGTTGTAAATATTTCTGACAGCTGGAACCACGGCAAAGTAAAGCCGGAAGTAAGCGCAGTTTATGGTTTTCAGCATTTTGACTTAATCGTAATGCCAAAACTTACATGGTACGTTTCTGACGGACTTGAATTCTGTGCAAAAGGAATGTACATGGCGTCTTACAAAACAGACAGAACAGAATTTGCAGGCTGGAGCAACAACGGCTTTGTTCAGCTCGGAGCAAAATATACGTTCTAGTTTTCGGGCAAGGGATAGTAAGGGCGCCGGAGGCGTTCTGCTGACGTTTTTTTTACTTAAATCAAGGTGAGCAGGTCTGCTGGCCTGCCACTGACGGCACAACAAAAACAGTTGCCTGGCAGAATGTCAGCAGAATGGAGCGCGCAAGACGCGGAACCCTGGATAGCCCGGTTTTTTGCGCAGCAAAAAATGCCCCCAAATGCTTAATTTAAAAATAAAAAATCCCCGGGAGATTTTCAAATAACAGAAAAACTCCGGGGATTTTTTTATGCGACTAATAAAAAAATTAGTCTTTTGCTCTTTCTACGAATGAACCGTCGCGTGTATCAATTACGATGCGGTCATCTGTGTTACAGAACAATGGAACTTTTACTTCCATTCCAGTGTCGAGAGTTGCTGGTTTTGTTGATTTACCAGAAGTATCACCCTTAACGCCTGGTTCGCAGTAAGTAATTGTGCGTGTTACGTTTACAGGAAGAACAACTCCAACTGGTTTTTCGTTGTAGTAAGTAACAGAAACTTCGTAATCGTCATCTGGAGAAATATAGCCAGCGTTGTCGCCGAGATAATCTTTGTCCAGCATAATATCATCGTAAGTTTCCTGATCCATAAAATGATATTCGTTTCCGTCGATGTAAGAAAGTTTTACAGTCTTTTTTACGAGTTCAACTTCCTCAAATTTTTCACCAGCGTCAAGACCAAGCTGCATTGTTGAACCAGTTACAATATTCTGAACGCGAAGATTTGTTACCATGCCCTGACGTCCACCCTTCTGTCCAAGAAGTTTCTGAACGATAAGAGGGTTGCCTTCGTACATAAAAGCTGTTCCGACTCTGATTTCGTTTGTCATTAACATAATATGTTACCTCAAAAAATTAAGCATTTATTCTTCTATAATAATTATTTTTTTACTCTTTTTCAACTGGTGCAGTTTTTTACAAAAGGGCAGGAGCGTCTGTCTTTGCCTTGTGTCTGCATTCTCTGCCGGCTTTTCATGGCTTTGGTGCTGTCGCACGCGCTTTGCGCCCATTACAATCCGGGCTAGCTCTTTGCTCTTCTTTTGTTTTAACTGCGCTGTAATTTATAAATCCTGACTTTCTAAATACTTTACAAGATTTTCTGCCAGGTTGCCGTTTTTTAACAGGTTTTCTGCAAAGTTTGCAAAACTAGCGTTCAATTTATTGTCCGTTTTATTGCCTGCCGCCGAAAGCAAAATGTCTGTAAGATTTTTTTGATTTAATTTGCACTCTGGTGTGTTGTATTCATTCCATAAAGAACTGAACTTTGCAAACTGTTCTTTGTCTGTAAAAAATGGTTCAATTTTTGTTAAAAGCGCATTCACCTTTACAAGCTGGTAATTTTCGTCCTGGACGTATGCGTGCCAGAAAAATGGTTTGCCTGTTAAAACTGCTCTTGCAAGGCTTTCTTCGCCACGGACAAAATTAAAGTCTGCATTGCATAAAACTTTGTCCCAGTCTTCCTGGCTTAAAAACTTAAGTTCAACTAAATTTACTTTTTTTTCGGTTTTATTCCAGGCGTCTTTTACAAAATCAAGGCTTTTTCCATTTGCGGCAAAGACATTTATTTTAAAGTCTGGCGTTTGTTTCTGGCAAAGTTCCTGCACTTCGTTTAACGAATTAAAAATCTGGGTAAAGTCCCTTTCGTACGAAAAAATCGTAACGTTAAACTCTTTGCTGTCTGTTTTTTTGTTTTTTGCCTCGTTTAAGGTTTGTACAAAAGTTTTATCAAGTAAGAGCCCTGCTGTTTTATTTGTAAAGCCTGGCATAAAAAACATTTTTTTTACGTTCGACTTTCTTGTATAGCATTTTAAAAGATGAAAATCGTCTGCGTATTCTTCTGCTGTTAAATATTCAATATTAAAAATATGGAATATTTCCTGAGAGTTTTCGTCAAAAAGAATTTTCTCCAGCCAGTCGGGGCGTCCGCATTGGAAACACTCAAGCACAACAGGAAACGGCGACTGTTCAAAGTAAAAATCGTCGTCCTGCTGCCAGTCTAAAACTGTCCAGGTAGCTTTTTTATAGTTAAAAGTCTGTTTTTTAAGAAAAGGTTTAATTACTGCTGCCATTTTTGCAAAACTTTCTAAATTTGAGCAGACGAGTGTAATGTTAAAAGACTGGTCAAGGTCGCTTAAAGCTTTTGCAAGGCGGTAAACAACGCCAATGTCGCCGTAATTGTCTACAACCTTGCATAGAATAATTATATTTTTGTTTTTCATAAAAAAGCCTGTATTTTGCAGATTACTTAAAACCTTATTCCAAAACTAAAATTTGGTACAATCCTGAACTTTGAATCTGTCCAGACCTGGCCTGTTGCTTTTAAGCGATAGGCGTCGTCAAAGGCTGCGTCATTAAAGTCGGAAATATGTAAATCCAGGTTGGCTGCCACAAAAATCTGTGTTCTGTGAATCGGCTTAAACGAAAGCGAAAATCTTGCCGACGGAACAATGTTAAAACGGTCGTCGTCATCTGCCAAATCGTCAGAAATTGCGTAAAAAAAGTTTGTGTACAGTTCTGTATTCAATAAAATCTTGTTTACTAAAAGGCTTTGATGTCCGATTCCCGGGCTTACTTCAAAAGAGCGTCCGACTTTTGCGGCATTGTGGCCTAAAAGTAAGGAACCGTAAAAGGCGTTTGTTCCAAGGTGTCCGCCAAGGCTAAAAGTTCCGCTGCTCGAAAGAGAAAATTCTCCCGAAACATTAAATTTTGAAATTGTCCTTAAGTCTCCAGCCTTGCGCAGTGCTTTTGCTTCTTTGCCACCAACTTTAGAAAAAGAAAAATCGTTATTAAAAAGTTTTTTGCTTTCTGCATTTATGCAGTAAACCTGTCCGTTGTAAGGGTAGAGCGGTGTTACAGAAGTTTCGTCAATAAAAATTCCTTCTGCGCTGTAATGCTGAACGTTCATTTTTAAGTGGGTTGGAATTAAACTTTCGCGGCTGGCAACAACAGTATAATTGCGGTTTGCCGGCAACCCAAGAACAACAGAACCCTGCAAAAGAGAATTGGCTGCAACCGGATGTTCAACTTTGGAAAAATTCACTCTTCCGTCTAGGATTGTTGCAACCTTATTTCCGTCTTCGTCAAAAACTGCATAATCTCCGGCACCTTTTAAAACCATAAGGTTTGCCCCGACAGTAGAATAAACAGTTTCTTCGTCCAAAGCTAAAATCCACGAAAGATAGGTTTCCATTGCGTGCATGTCGCTAAAGCAGTTCATTACGTAGTTTACGTCAACGCCAAAGTTTCTGTAGCTCCAGCGGGTTGCTGCTGCAAAAAGTGCGCCCTGCTTTTCCTGAACGTTTTTAGAAGTCGGCTCCTGCTTTTGTGCTTCGTCGTTAGCCTCTTCTGGTGGAAAAATTTTCCAGAATGCGCTGATTGCCTTGTCGTGCAGGGCGCTTATTCCGCTGTAGAATGTGTAAACATTTTTATTAATGCTCGAAAGAATGCTGCTGCACTGAATCGGCAAAAATGGGCCTGTCATAAACGGACTGTAGTTTCTAAGCATGAATTTTGAAAAATAAGCATTCATTGTTTCAAGATAATACTGCTCGTATTTTACAGGATCTGTATTCCAGTTGTTGATTAAAACCTTTGTCTGTCCGTATTTGCTGTATTTCCAGCTTTTGTAGAATGGCGGAACTGAAGGAACAATGTCTTCTGCATTTATGATATTCCAGATGTAGTCGTATTTTGGGTCTTTTGTATTTTCGTTTGTCGTTACGTTTGGAGCGGCAAAGGTGTAAGTATAAATGTTGTCCGGGTTAAAAAGAGTTGTGTCATAAAGCTGGGCTGCCAGAAGATTAGAAATTGCCGCTCCTCTTGAGTGTCCGGTAATTAAAAGATAACAGTCTTTAATGTCAATTTTGTTTTTAAAAAGATAGGCAATGAGGGCGGTTTCTAAAAGTTTTGTGGTTTTAAAGAATCCTTCGTGGTATTCGGCCTCGGTTTTTGTTTTGTCCGAAATATTTACATTGGAAATCCATTCATTTGCGTTGAGAGGAGTTCCGCGGATAACTATAAAAATAAGATTCTGACTGCCTTTTGAACTTTCGATCTGCTTTGTCGCAAAGGTAAAGGCAGCCTGATCGTTCCCCCACATTGAATTTTCGTAGTCGAGGTTGTAATGAAATTCAATTAAATCTTTAGAAACTCCGAGTGTTTCAAAACAACGGAGAATTAAATTTGAATCTTTGCCAATGTCCGAATCTTCGTAAGAAACTGCCGAAAGAATTCCTGCAATGCGGGCAATGTTGTGGTTGTAAACTTTTGCACTGTTTTGGCCAAACCATTTTTCGTCCCACTCTGCTGTAATAGAAACAGGATTTTCTTCGATTGTTACAAGGCTTTTTACAGGAAAAGTTAAACTTTTAGAAAATGCAAAAAAGGCGGATAAAGTAAAAATTGTACAAAAACTTACAATTCTTTTAAGAGATTTCATTTTATGTTTTCCTTATTTTTTAGAACTTACAGAACTTTGCGGCTTAAAGTGAAGAACCCTGGCTTACCTTGTCTGTATCTGCACCGTCGAGAATTACTTTTAAGCTTTCAAACTTTCCGTTGCGGTAAACTGTTACGTTTACGCTGTCGTTTGGTTTTTTAGACTCTAAGGCACTTGTGTAGTCGGCATAAGTGCGAATGTCGATTCCGTCAATTCCTGTAATTATGTCGCCGCCAAGATAGATTGTTGTAGGCTTAAAACGGTTTCCGTATTGAACTGCCTGAGTTCCGCCGGTAATTCCAGCTTTTTCTGCGTTGCTGCCACTTTCAACTTCGCTTACAAGAATTCCATAATTGATTTTGATTCCTGCGTATTGAGCGATTGCGGAAGTCATTTGAACTGGAGTTATCTGGAGAGTTCCGCGACGAACCTTGCCGTATCTTAATAAATCGTTTACAACGCGTCTGGCTGTACTTACAGGAACAGCAAAGCCAACTCCTGCCGACGAACCGGAATTAGAAATAATCATTGTATTTATTCCGATCATTTTTCCTTTTGTGTCCAGGAGAGGACCGCCAGAGTTGCCCGGATTGATTGCAGCGTCGGTTTGAATCATGTTGCGGATTATTACGTTTTTGCTTTCCTGAATCGGGCGGCCGAGCCCGGAAACTATGCCTGTTGTCATTGTTCGTTCAAGGGCAAAAGGGTTTCCGATTGCAATTACTTTCTGACCGACTTTTAAGGTGTCGGAGTTTCCAAAATCAATTGTCTTTAGTTTTACGTTTTCTGGTGGAGTAAACTTTAATACAGCAATGTCGCTTTCTATGTCCTGTCCTACGACTGTTCCCGGATAGCTTGTTCCGTCTGCAAGCGAAATGCTGATTTTATTTGCCTGGCTTATTACATGAACGTTTGTTACAACGTATCCACGCTCGTCAATAATTGAACCAGAGCCAGAGCCTCCTTCCTGAACGACAGGTTCTAAAAACCAGTTTACGCCCATAACCTGGGTTGTAATGTTTACAACGGCTTCGTTGCATTTTTCATAAACAAAAATGTTCTGTTCTTCGTCCTGTGTGTATTCGCTGGTAGAAGTTGAAGTTTGTGTTACTCCTTTTTTTTCTTCCAGGGTGCGTTCTATAAAATTAACTTCTTCGCTTTCTTCTGGTTGAATTTCCTGAGTAGATTGCGTGTTTTGTGCTACCTGATTTTTTTTTGAAGAAATTGAATTTGAGATATAAAAACCGGCAGAAGCTACAACGGCTCCTGCAAAAAGTCCTGTTACAGTTGTTTTTATCATCTGCTGTTTTGAATAAAGTTTCATTTATTGCTCCGTAAATAAATCAGTTGCGATGTTTAAAAGGCTTGTTTATTTTATCAGTTTTACAAAAGTGTTGAAATTCCAGCCTCGGCGCTGTAATAAGTTTTAGAACTGAAAATTCTTGCATTACCGCGAATGTTTACGAAAATATTGTCTTTAGCAGGAATTCTTGCATCAAAACCAAAATCAACTGCGCGTGTCCATTGTGCACTCGAAGAACTGCGGTCGTCGCCTTCTAAGCCTGTTGTTCCAAAAGAAGAATTTAAGGCAGAGTAAAATCCTAGGGCTGCCGTCTGTGTTTTTAGCTGAAGGCTTAAACCGTTTCGCCAGACTTTGTCGTAGTTGTTGTCCTGGGTGTTAAAGGTTGAAGTGCCATAAGTAAATTCCGAAGAAAAGCCTGCATACACTTTGCTTGTGTCGATTCCCATTACAAAGCCGCCACCGACGCCGCAACCGCTGTCTGCTCCATAAGGTTCAAAAGGTTCGTTGCTTGCTCCGCCGGCTCTAGCTAAAAGTCCGTAGTCAAAGTCAAAACCGTTCATTTTCTGGCAAAAAGCAAATTTTAGGGCTGAGTTTATAAATGGAGAAGAACCTTTGTGCCCTGCGTTTAAGCCTGCTCTGAGTGTTAATTCCATGCAGTCCAAAAAAGAATATGCAAAAAATGCAGAAAGCGGAGCGCAGTAAAAGTCGGATTTTGTCAGGACTGTTCCTGCATTTACTCCGACTGCCATTGTTGTTTTTGGATTTGCAAATGCTGCCGGAAGTATTCCGATTCCAGAACCGCTGGCAGTAAAACTTGCACTGGCAACTTTAATTGAACTGTCGGCTCTAAAAGTGGTTGAAAGTTTTTGTCCGCCGGCTTCGACAGTTGCCCTGTATGTTCCGTCTGGAATTATGTTTTTATTAAAAGTTTTGCCGTCCCACTTTACTTCCTGCTCCCAGGTTGAAAACTCCGGAAGCGTGTAGGTTGCAACGACATTGTTACTGCTGTCTGTAATTGTAAAAGTTCCAGTTTCTTTGGCTGTAACTTCAAAATGGAATTTTATTGTGCCTAGAGTTCCCGGCAGGTAAGGATTAAAACTTTCTTTATTTGACCTTAATTCTTTCAGGGCAAATTCTGCAGGCGAAAGTTTTGCCGTTACAATCTGGTAAGTGTCGCGCGGAATATAAATACCTGCAGTTTCTGTTGTGTAGCCGAATTTTCTTGCCTGGACTGTGTGTCTGCCTTCTGAAAGTTTTACGATGTTGTCGCTGAGAGGGCTGTAGTCAACATAAATTTCTGCGTCCTGTGGTTCTGTAATAAAGCAGACTGTGCCTTCGTATTGCTCAAGTTCAATGTAAAAAACACGTTCTTCGCCGTTAATAACTTTGATTCTGTAGCGTTTTGGGCGGTAACCTTTTTTTTCTACCCTAAGGTTGTATTTGCCTTCCGGGAGATTTGAGATTGTAAGGGTTGAATAGCCTTCAAAGTTGCCGTTTATAAAAATTTCAGAATTAGGAACATTTGTTTTTATCGTAATTTTTGTGGCATTGCGGTCGATTGCGCCCTTGCGCTCAGATTTTAAAAGTGGAGTCTGACCAATGTTCAGTTCATCTAAAATGCCATAGTTTGGAGCTTCGCTTTTTTGTTCGATTGAAATTCCTGAGTCTGCTGACTGGGCTACAACAAAAGAATTTAATAAAAAAACTGACGCTAAAATGAATGTAAATCTTTGTAAAGACATAAATTAACTCTGAGTTCTAATTTACCGTATTATTCACCGGCGGGCAACAGACCATGTTCAAGAAAGCTAAAGTAGTTGTTTTTTGTAATTATGATGTGGTCTAAAATTGGAATCCCTAAGATTTCTGCTGCGACGCACAAATGTTTTGTAGTTTCTAAGTCGGCGTCCGACGGTTCGGCAAGGCCGCCGGGGTGGTTGTGAGATAAAATTATTCCGGAAGCATGTTCTTTTAGTGCTTCTGAAAAAATGTCTCCGGCTTTTAAGACTGCCATATTTTTGCTCCCGACAGAAAGAACTCGGATATTAAGAATTTCTTTTGCGCCGTTTACTGTGACTGTTACAAAATGTTCTGAGTTTTGCATGGCGTAATGCTTTATAAAAGGAATTACGTCCTGGGGTTTTTCTACAACGGCCTGAGGACTTCTGTTGTGGCGGCGGCCAAGTTCGAGCGAAGCGGCAATTGCCAAAGCCTTGCTTGAGCCGACTCCGGAAATTGACTGAAGTTTTTCGAGCCAGTTTTCAGGATTCCAGGCACAGATAACTTTTAGTATTTTGTCTGACATTTCGTCTACAGGCATTTTTTTTGTTCCTGAGCCTAAGATAAGCATTATGAGTTCCTTGTCGTTTGGAAACGAAAGTCCGTTTCTTAAAGTTAATTGTCTTAAATCGTTTTCGTCGTTAAAGTTCATTTTTTCTTTTCCTTTAAAAATTTGTACTGTCGCGTTAGGGGGCGTAAGGGCGCGCGAAGCGCGATGTTTTCTGCTGATTTAGCGAAGCGCCACAGGCGCGAAGCAAAGCAGCAGAAAATATTGGAGGCGAAAGCCGTAACCCTGAAGCACCCGACGGCACAACGTGCCGGAACGCCTGATTTATAAAAAAAATTCTCTATTTATATAAATGGAGCTGATTTTGCATTTATGACAATTTTTTTCAAAAAAAATATTAAAAAAACCGATATTTATAGCATGAAACTTAAAAAATCGTCTAAAAACTTAAAAATGTCATTTGTTTTAACGGCAATGCTTGTTGCCTTAAATTCGCTTTTGTTTTTTTCTTGTGTAAGTTCTGCTCAGCACGAGCAGATAAGTTATTGTTCAAGAGAATTGCTCGGAAAGGGAATTAAGACGCCGGAGCAACTGGCAGAATTTTTTGTTTCGGAAAATCCTAAAATTTCGCTTTCGAGAGTAAAAAGTCTTGCAAATGATTATGTTATCGAAGCACAAATTGAAGGAATTAACAGCGACGTTGCCTTTGTGCAAATGTGCCTTGAAACCGGATTTTTAAAATTTGGCAATCTTGTAAAGGCAGAATGGCACAATTATTGCGGGCTTGGTGCGATTGATGCTAATAATCCAGGCGAAAAGTTTAAAGACCAGAAAACCGGCGTAAGGGTACACATTCAGCACTTGCAGGCTTATGCAACAACCCAGGACGTAAAGTTGAACCAGCCTTTGGTTGACCCGCGCTACAGCTGGGTTCATAAAGCAAAGTTTGCGCAGTCTGTTTTTGACTTAGCGGGAACGTGGGCAACTGATGTAAATTATGGCAATAAACTTGACAATTTGCTGTCAAAATTAGAAAATTTTTAAT
>CAVJSA010000049.1:0-18289 GCA_963651875.1 Lachnospiraceae bacterium
TTTGCGTGCCGTCCGTGGCACAACTAACCGACGAACAAACATCTTTACAGTATATCCCTTGCGCAGCAAGGTCGTGCGCTTTAGCGCACACGTAAATAACGAGTTTACTACTGACATCCTGTCAGTCAACAAATGCTACGCATTTCTTGCGGTCAACAGTTTTTGCGTGCCGTCCGTGGCACAACTAACCGACGAACAAACATCTTTACAGTATATTCCTTGCGCAAGCAAGGACGTGCGCTTTAGCGCACACGTAAATAACGAGTTTACGAAGTAAACTCGCAGCGTAGCAGTCGTCAGACTGATACGCAATCTTTCTCAAAACAGATTCCAGGCATAAAAAAAGCTCCTTATTACTAAGAAGCTTTTAAGCGGTAGAAGGGAGTCGAACCCTCGTCATCAGCTTGGAAGGCTGAGATAATGAGCCGTTATATGACTACCGCACAACTGATGTATTTATATTAGCAGTTTGAATAAAACATGTCAACAGAAAATATTTAAATTCTTAAAAAATTTTAAATATTTTTTTCTGACTCCCAGGCAAGTTTTGCAACATTCTGCTCAGCACTTTTTTTGCTCTTTCCTTCGCATGGTCCGTATTTTTTTTCATTCAGTTTTACGCTTACCCAAAATACTCTGTCATGGTCAGGTCCGGTCTTCTTTACAAGTTCATAAACAGGACAGGCTTTATATTTTTTCTGAAAATATTCCTGGAGCAAAGTTTTATAATCTTTTTCGCCCTTATTCTGCTGAACTTTTCTTATCTCCGGAATCATAAAAGACAAAACGAGTTTTTCTGCAGCTTCAAAACCACTATCAAGGTAATAAGCACCAATAACAGCTTCTACACAATCCGCAAGAATTGCATCTTTATTTCTTCCACCGCTCATTTCTTCACCCTTTCCAAGAACCAGCATTTCATTTATTCCAATTCTTCTGGCAATGGGCGCAAGCGATTTTTCAGAAACAACAACACTTTTTATTTTAGAAAGATCACCTTCCGGATTTTCAAACATATCTTCGTACAAAAAAGTTGCAGTTGCCATTCCAAGCACAGAATCACCAAGAAATTCCAGACGTTCATTATTAACGTGTTTTTCCCCTAAAATTTCATTTGCATACGATCTGTGATGAAAAGCAAGTTCAAGAAGTTCTAAATTATTGAATTTTATATCAAGTCTCTTAGAAAATTCCCTGAGTTGCTTAGCTCTTTCTGCAGAAAGTTTTGAATTATGAAAAAATTTCTTTAACATAATCCCTCCAATAAAAAAAACTCCGCATCGCACTAGGCCATGGACGGAAAAAATCACAATTTGCAAAAGCTCATCTTAAAACAAACTATGATTTTTTATCATATATCCGTAAAAAAAATAAACACAGGCTGCACTGCAAACCTGTGTTTACGTTTTATGAAAAAAACTATACTGAAAAAACTATTTAGATTCTTTTTCAGCTTTGATGAAATTGTATGCATCGCGAACTGTTTCAAATTCGTTAGCTTTTTCATCAGGGATGCTTACGCCAAGTTCTTCTTCGATTGCATAAACAAGCTCGTAAGTATCAAGGCTGTCTGCACCGAGATCACCACGGAAAGAAGAATCCATTGTGATTTTACCTTCATCGATTTCCAGTTTCTCAGCGATAAGCTTCTGGATTTTGCTGAACAATTCGTCCATTTTTAATCTCCTATGATTAAATTAAGTTAAATCTCCGGAAAATCCCGAAAATTTTACCCTATAGTTAATTTCATCCAGACTACTTAACTTCTGGTTTAATTACCTGACGTCCACGGTAAAATCCGCATTTTGGACATACATGATGCTGCAAAACAAGATTGCCACAGTTTGCACATTCAACCATCTGTGGTGCAACAAGATGCATATTAACACCACGGCGTCTGCGTGTACGTGCTTTCGAAGTTTTCGCTCTAGGTACTGCCATTTATATAACCTCACTTAATGTTTTGTTACTTGTATAACAGATTGATGTTATAACAGTTTTTGTCTGAATGTCAATCAGCATTATACCAGTATTTGATCATTTGTCAATCTTTTTTATGACAAAATTACATTTTTTGTCATTTTAACACAATTTTATTAAGAAATTCAACAAAACTACTTTTTATACTTTTTCATAACAGCCTCACAGACAATTGGAGGGACCATTCCACTGATATCGCCACCAAACTGAGCCAATTCTTTTATTGAACTTGATTTTACTATTACATAACGCGTTTCAGTAGGCATAAATAAAGTCTCAATCCCCGAATTCAAATTATGATTCACAAGAGAAAGATCAAATTCGTACGAAAAATCATTTACATTGCGTATTCCGCGGATTAAAACTTTTGCATCATGTTCTTGTGCATATTCAACAATCAATTTATCCCACTTATGAACTTCAACATTCGCATAAGGTTCAACCAAAGTTTTTAACATAAGAACTCGTTCATCAGCAGTAAAAAGATTATGCTTGCCCGGATTTTCAGAAACAACAACATCAATTTTATCAAAAATTTTACTTGCCCTCTCAATTACATTTAAATGTCCGTAAGTTGGAGGATCAAAACTGCCAGGAAAAACCGCTATATTCATAATAAAATTAATTTTTATCACGTTTGACGCAAGCAAGCAAGTAATGTATATTTTTTTGTATGCAAAATAAGAATTTATTAATAAAATTTTCACTCTTTTTAGCTAGTTGCCTCCTTTATAACTGCGCATCTACTCCACAACCACAAACTGAACCTGTTTCAGAAGAACCGCATGCAGTTCAAAAAGAAGTAAAAACTTCTCATATAGAAAAAAATGAATATGAAAAATCTGTCGGAACACTTACAGTTTCGCAGGACACTTTTGAAGCAGATAAAGCCGAAATCTTAAAAAGCATAGACGAATTAAAAACAATCATGCGTGATTTTGACTATAAAGCATGGCTTTTGTACGTAGACGAAGAATCCCGAATCTACTGGTCAAAAAGTTCAAACTTAAAAAAGGCACAGAGCAAACTTCCAATAAAAGGACTGCAATTAAAAAATCTTCAGGATTATTTTAAATATGTTTTTGTTCCTTCAAGAGCCGGTCGTGACGTAACGACATTGCGCTACGAATCAGAAAATTACGTAAAGGCCGTACAAATTACAGATTCAGAAACAGACAATTCTGCAGAAAAATATACGGTTTACTACTATTTTAATAAAATTAATGGACACTGGCAGCTTCATCTGCCAGAGATTGAAAACTAGAGCATAAAAATTAAAGAATTGCTTTTTATAAATTATTTTTTTATAATCACTGATATTTGTATAAAAAAGTGCCGACTATTTGAAATATACCAAGGGGGAATTCAATGAAATCTATTAAATATGTTGCAGCCGCAATTCTTGTTGCTACATTTACCTTTTCTCTTAATGCTCAGACAAGTGCTGATAACGAATCAAACGTAGAAAGTGAATACTTAAGCAGTATCGAAGACGTTGTCATTACAGAACTTGCGACATCAGAAGAAAGGGACAACAAGCTCGTAGCCTTGCAGTATCTTGAAAACGCTGTAAACGAAGGTCGTGTAACTCCAGATATGATGAAAGCCCTTGACGGTCTTGCTGGTGAAGGAATTTCCAGCCAGACAAGAACAAATGGTCGCCTTATGAATAACTTCCCTGACATTCGTGCAAAAGCCTGTGATATTCTCGCAAATGTAAAAACAGAAGAATCTAAAAATACACTTGTAAAAGTTGCTCTTGCAGATAACGAACCAATGGTTATTACAGCCGCAGTACGTTCACTCGGAGAAATCGGTTTGAACGACAATGACGAAGTTTCAGAAACAATTGCCTGGGCACAGAAAAAAAATGCAGTTCTTAATCCGACTTCTTCCCTTGCACTTGAAGTTTTAATAGCCTATGAAAAAATTGCAGACAAAGTAGAAAACAAAGGACCGATGATTCAGGCAGTTGGACAGATTGCAACAAATTATCGTTATGTAACACCAGTTCGCACTCGCGCCCATGACCTTCTTAAAACACTTCAGGGAAGCACTTCTTCCAGCAAAAAAAGCAGTGATGCTAAATAAAAAAGCCGTTTTAACATAAACAAAAAAAAGGCACTTCTAATAAACTTAGAAATGCCTTTTTTTATATCTAAAAAATTCGAGGGATACGGGATTTGAACACGCAACCTTCGGCTCCGGAGGCCGACACTCTATCCAGTTGAGCTAATCCCTCAAAGATTGTTAAAAAAAGATATTGATTTAGAAAACAATTGTCAACAGAATATATAGAACCCTACCAGAGCTTTTTAAGCCTTATACCGTTCAGTTTTTCGGAGGTAAAAATGCAGCCCATAATACTAGCATCATCTTCGCCAAGAAGACAGGAAATATTAAAACTATTAAATATTCCTTTTCAGGTAGTTATTCCTAATTATGAAGAAGAATATCCCGAAGATATTGAAGTTGAAAAAATTCCAGAATACCTTGCGACAAGAAAAGTAGATGCAGTTGCCCGTTCAGCTCCAGCAGGAATTGAATATCCATGGATTTTAGGAGCAGACACTCTCATTATCAAAGGCAAGAAAATTTACGGAAAGCCTAAAGACACACAGGAAGCTTTCAATTATTTAAAAGAACTCCAGGGAACGACACACAAGGTTATTACAGGCCTTGCTCTTTTTAATAGTGAACTTCATTACGTTGCAAACCGCTCTTCTGTAACAGAAGTAACCTTTGCAAAAATGAGCGATCAGGAAATAACAAAATACATAAGCACTGGAGAATGGCACGGAGTTGCCGGCGGGTATAGAATACAGGGATTTGCCAGCTGTTTTATTTCAAAAATAAAGGGAACAAACAGTGGCGTTGTCGGCTTGCCCATTTATGAACTTTATGATATGTTGAAAGAACAGAATTATTCAATTTTTGACTAGTTCTGCCGGGACTTACGAAGGACCGTAGGTATTTATTCGTAAGCTCGTAAATATTCCGGACGCATTTTTATGCGCCACGAGAAACAGAGTTCGGTGGAAAAATTCAATTTGTTGATTTTTCCGGTGAAGGAGACACTTTATGGCAGTTGTAACCATGAAGAGTTTGCTTGAATCAGGTGTACACTTTGGTCACCAGGTTAAGCGTTGGGATCCACGTATGAAGAAGTATATCTTCGCACAGCGCAATGGAATCCACATCATCGATTTACAGAAAACAATCGGTGCAATCAAAGACAGCTACGAAGCTGTTCGCAAAGTTGTAGCTTCAGGAAAGTCAGTTCTTTTCGTAGGTACAAAAAAACAGGCTCAGCAGGCAGTTCAGAAAGAAGCAGAACGCTGTGGCATGTATTATGTAAACAACCGCTGGCTCGGTGGTATGCTTACAAACTTCTCTACAATCAAAAAGTCACTCCAGAGACTTAAGAAAATCGAAAAAATGGAGATTGACGGAACTTTTGATAATCTTACAAAAAAAGAAGTAGCAAATCTTCTCAAAGAAAAAGACAAGCTTTCTAAAAACCTTGGTGGTATCAAGGAAATGAAAGAACTCCCAGGAATTCTTTTCATTATCGATACACACAAAGAACAGATTGCAGTTGCAGAAGCTCACCGCATGGGTATTCCAATCGTTGCAGTTGTAGATACAAACTGTAACCCAGAAGGAATCGACTACCCTATTCCAGGTAATGACGATGCAATCCGCGCTATTTCTCTCTTTACTTCAATCATTGCTAATGCAGTTGTAGAAGCAAACAATGAAGAAGGTCTTAAAATTATTGAAACTCTCAACGATGATGAAGAAATCGTTACAGATGCTTCAACAAAGAAAGACGATGAAGAAATTGCAGATTACAGCAACTACACTCCAACAGAACCAAAAGAAGAAGATTCTGCTGAAGATGACAGCGATGATGAAGATCTCGCTGAAAAATTTGACAAATAATCAAGGGGACACAGATGGCAACATTTACAGCTGCTGACGTAAAAGCTCTCCGCGAATCAACTGGTGCAGGTATGCTGGATTGCAAAAAAGCTCTTCAGGATGCTGACGGAAATCTCGCAGAAGCTGAAAAAATCTTGAAAGAAAAAGGTCTTGCTGCAATGGCAAAACGTTCTGACCGTGCAACTGGTGAAGGACGCATTGTTATTAAACAGGACGGAAATAAAATTGCTATGGTTGAAGTTACTTGTGAAACTGACTTCGTAGCAAACAATGCAGATTTTACAGAAACTGCTGAAAAAGCTGCAGAAATTACACTTGCAAGTGGAAACAGCGAAATCAATGATCAGCACAAGGCTCTCATCGATACAATCGCAATCAAATTCCGCGAAAACATGGCTGTACGCCGTGCGGCTTTTGTTGAAGTTGGAGAAAATGCTGTTGCAGGAACTTATGTTCACTCTGACAAAAAAACAGGTGCAATTGTAATCGTAGAAGGTTCAACTGCTGATGAAGTAAAAACATTCGCTAAAGATTGTTGTCTTCACCTTGCAGCATTTACACCTGCTTATACAACAAAAGAAAAAGTTCCACAGAGTTACATCGACGAGCAGAGAGAAATTTTTGCTGCACAGATGGACGCTGACGAAAAAATGGCTTCAAAGCCACAGAACGTAAAAGACGGAATTCTCCAGGGCAAAATCAACAAACTCCTTGCAGAAAGCTGTTTTATTGATCAGCCATTCGTAAAAGACGACAAAGTATCAGTAGCTAAAAAACTTGAAGAAGTTGGAAAAGCTGCTGGTGCAAAACTTTCATTCGGAAAGATCGTTCTTTTTGTTCTTGGTAAGTAACTTTTAACAGTTCAAAAGCGGTTGGATTTATTCTGACCGCTTTTAGTTTTTCATTTTAGGTAAATAAACTTTAATACTTTTTTATAATGGGAGAAAAAAATGGCATTCGACGCAAAAGCAAAAATGGAAAAAACAATTGAAGGAATCAAAAACGAAATGAATACAATCCGTACAGGACGTGCTTCTGCTTCAATGTTTGATAAAGTTCGCGTTGACTATTATGGTCAGAAATCACCACTCAATCAGGTTGCTCAAATTTCTATTCCTGAAGCCCGCACTGTTGTAATTTCTCCATTTGATAAAAGTCTTATTGCAGATATTGAAAAAGCAATTCTTGTTGCAGATCTTGGCTTAAATCCTTCAAACGACGGAAAAGTAATCCGCATCTCTATTCCTGCCCTTACTGCAGACCGCAGAAAAGAATTAGTAAAACAAGCTAAATCGATGGCAGAAAACTATAAAACGACAATCCGCAATATTCGTCGCGACGGAAACGATGATTTAAAAAAACAGCAGAAAGCTGGAGAAATCACAGAAGATCAGCTTAAAAAAGACACTGACGATCTTCAAAAGCTTACAGATAAATACATTGCTGAAATTCAGTCTGTTTGCGATACAAAAGAAAAGGAAATTCTTGCTTAATTTTAGAAGATTACAATTCTGATGAATATTGAAGAAATAAAAGCCCGTGGCCTTCCGGAACATGTTGCAATAATCATGGACGGAAACGGTCGCTGGGCAAAACAAAGAGGTTTAGCTCGCACTCAAGGACATAAGGAAGGCTTAAATTCTGCAAAGAGAATTGTAGCCCTTGCTGCCTCTCTTGGAATAAAATACGTAACTTTATACACTTTCTCAACCGAAAACTGGAAACGCACACAAGACGAAGTCGGTTATTTAATGACTTTAATTAAAGGGCATTTGCGTGCAGAGTTTCAGTTTTATAAAGACAATGGAATTAAAATTGAACACATTGGTAATCTCGAAGGTCTGCCAAAAGATGTTCAAAAAGAAATCATAAATGCAAAAAAAGATACAGAGCATTTTACAGGCACAACTTGCGTTCTAGCCATAAATTATGGCGGAAGAGACGAAATTGTCCGTGGCTTAAAAAAAATTGTATCAGAAAAGATTCCGCCCTCAGAAATTACAGAAGAGTTAGTTTCGCACTCATTGGATATAAAGACAATGCCAGATGTTGATTTAATGATTAGAACAGGTGGCGAAGAGCGGTTAAGCAACTTTTTATTATGGCAATGTGCATACGCCGAATTTATTTTTACAGACACACTTTGGCCAGAATACACGGAAGAAGAGTTTTTAAAAGATATAGTTGAATTTCAAAAAAGAAACAGAAGATTTGGCGCAGTGCCAGACCAGAAATAACAGGAAAATTTTATGAATAGTAAAGTCATTTCGCGATTAGGAATATTTTTTATAGGCGTTCCGCTTGTTATAGCACTTGTAATGCTGAACCAATATAACCATCTCGCAATTCATGTTGTTGTGACTGCAGTTTCTGTAATTGCGGCGACAGAATTCTATTCAATTCTTGCACATAATTTTAAACTTCAGAATAAAAAACTTATCTTGATTCTTGCAGGCTTTATCAATTTTTCAATGCTTTTAAGAGCAATCTTTAACTTTGATATTACTTACGTTGATTTTTGTTTTATCATTGCTGTTTTAATCTGCCTTTCAACAGAAGTTTTTTCTGCTTCCTTTGAAAATTCAAACAGTCATATAATTACTTCAATTGCAATTTTAACCTACACAGGTTTTCTTTTAACTTTTTTAACTCGTCTTACTTTTTTAAACAGTTCAAGACAGGTTTTAATTATGTTTTTAACAATGGTTTTTTTCTGTGATTCTGCAGCCTGGCTTTTTGGAAATCTTTTTGGAAAAAACAACAAAGGCTTTATAAAGGCAAGTCCAAACAAAAGCATTGCAGGATTTTGCGGTGGAATTTTAGGTTCAGTTCTCAGTGGAATTTTGAGCTGGACTTTATGGAAAGATATTTTTGACGGTTCTCTCATAAAATTGATTTTACTTGGAGTTTTAATTTCAATTACTTCAATTTTGGGAGATTTAGTTGAATCTGTTTTAAAACGTTCTTCTGACTGCAAGGATTCGGGTACAATAATTCCTGGTCGTGGTGGAATTTTAGATTCAATCGACAGTATTGTTTTTTCTGCCCCGGTTTTTTACTTTGCAATCACACATCTCTACCCTTCACTTCTTCAATAAAAAATGAATAAAAAACGAATTTTAGTTTTAGGCTGCACAGGTTCAATCGGTTCTAGCTCAGTTGATATTATAAAAAATCAGCCGGCTCGATTTACTTGTTGCGGACTTTCTGCAAATAAAAATAAGGCAAAATTAGACGAACTTTCTGCCTTTTTTAACTGCCCGTCAACACTGACAAGCGAAGAAGGTACAGAGGGAATAAGACGTTTAATTGAACAATCAAAACCAGACATTGTTGTAAACGGAATTGCTGGCAGTGCAGGTTTAATTCCAAGCATTCTTGTCCTGGAAGCGGGAATTGATCTGGCACTTGCAAACAAAGAATCGGTCGTAATGGCAGGTCCTATAATTTTTTCTCTGGCAAAAAAAAATAACTGTAAAATTCTTCCTGTAGACAGCGAACATTCTGCTATTTTTACATTACTGAATCAGTGCGGCGGAAAAGAAAATGTTGACCGTCTTATAATAACTGCAAGTGGAGGACCTTTTAGAACCTGGCCTTCTGAAAAAATTGCAAACGCAACCTTGCAGGACGCCTTAAAACATCCAACCTGGAATATGGGCGTAAAAATTACAGTGGATTCTGCAACTCTTGGAAACAAAGGGCTTGAAGTAATTGAAGCAAAACGCCTTTTTGGTTTTGAAACAGAAAATATTCAGGTTGTTGTGCATCCGCAAAGCATAATTCATTCTCTCGTGCGCACAAAAGACGGAATTGTTTACGGACAATTTAGCGAACCTGACATGAAACACCCTATTTTGCAGGCTCTCGACTGGCCAAACGTAGATACTAATTTTATGAAGCCATTCGATTTAACAGATACTGCAGACGGTAGCCGCACTTTGACATTTGAAAAACCTAGGTTTAATGACTTTCCATTGTTACGACTTGCATTTATGGCAGCACAAAAGGATAATTCACATCCAGTAGCTTTTAATGCAGCAAACGAAGTTGCAACCTGGGCTTTTATTGACGGCAAAATCAGATTTTCTAAAATTGCACAGATTGTAGAAAAAGTAATGTCTTACGAAAACGAATGGAATAAAAAAGTCAGGGATACAAAAGATTTGTTTGAAGCAGATTCTTTGGCAAGAGACCTTGCAGGAAAATTAATATAAATGATATTAAAAATAATCTATGGTCTTATTATTTTAGGAATAATTGTATTTATCCACGAAATGGGACATTTTTTATTTGCTGTTTTATGTGGTGTAAAGGTCGAAGCTTTTTCGATTGGAATGGGACCAGTTGTCCTTCATAAAAAAATAAAGAATGTAGACTGGAGACTTTCGCTTTTACCACTTGGCGGTTACTGTTCAATGAAAGGTGAACAGGACTTTGCACAAAGCTACGAAAACGGAGACTCTAAGATTTATGCGGATTCAGATTCGCTTTACGGAGTACATCCTTTAAAACGCGCTCTTATTGCCTTTGCCGGACCTTTTTTTAATCTTATTCTTACTTTTGTTTCTTTTTTTATAATTGCTCTTGTTGGATATTCTTACTGGTCAGCTTCCGGAAAAATACAGCTTGCAAACGAATTGTATTCTGAAATTCAATCTGCAGCAGCAAAGAGCGGATTACTAAGCGGAGACGAAATAATTCAAATAAATAATGAAAAAATAGAAGATTTTAATTCACTTTTCAGCTTTGTTTCTGTTCACCCAGATGAAGATTTAAGAGTAAAAGTTTTAAGAAACGGAAGCGAACTTGATTTTATAGTTCATTCTGATTTAGATAAATCTACCGGGGCTGGAAAAATTGGCGTTGCAAGTGATCCTTCAACAATGCAAAAACGAGAAGCAAAACGATACGGCTTTTTTGGAGCTATTGTAGAAGGCGCAAAACAGACAAAAGAGCTTTTTACATCTTCGATAAAGGGAATACAAAGTCTTTTTAAAGGTGTAAAAATTACACAGGCAGTAAGTGGACCTGCTTCAATAACAACAATGCTTGGCGATACTGTTGAAAGAAGTTTTTCTGCAGATTTTAGGACAGGGCTTTCTTCGATTTTACGCTTTGTTGCAATCATCAGTATTTCGCTTTTTATAATGAACCTGCTGCCAATTCCAGTTTTAGATGGTGGTCTTATTTTATTTTCGCTGATTGAAGCAGTTTTCCGGATTCAAATTTCTCCAAAAATAAGATATGTTGTTCAATATATTGGACTTATGTTTATTGCATTTCTTTTTGTAATTGCAGTAGTCGGAGATTTTAACTATTTTCTGAGGCTTTTTAATGAAAAATAAATTATTTTTTTCGCTTGTATTTTTAACTTTCTTTTCTACGTTGAATGTTTTTTCGCAATCACATATTTCAACCCAATCGCACGAATCGACTGTAAATGGAATTGCTGTTTTAGATAATCAATCAAATGAACAAAATACGTTTTTTAGCGCAGGCAAAGATGGATTTATAATAAAATGGACTGACGATTCTTTAGGAGAACACTATCAGGTTACGGACGCCGAAATAAAAATGATTGCACGCAGCCCAAACGGAAACGATGTTGCAATCTACGAAACTGACGGTGCCGAAATAAACATGGTCAGCATCTGGAATTTTAAAACTCTGTCAAGAAAATGTGCCTTTACCTTTAGTTCACCAGTAACATCTTTAACCTATTCTGCAAAAGGAACTTATGTTTTATGCGGAACTGCAAGCGACAGGGGAACTTATTTTTTAAATACACAAAATAACACAATCAGTTCAAAAAAATTAAAGGAAAGTACTGGCGCTGTAAGCATGGTTTTGAGTAGCGACAGCGAAAACTCGGTTGTAGCCTACTCGCCGGTTGGTTCTTTAAGTTATTACAATGTAAAAACCGGGGCAAAAAAAGCAAAGTTTTTTACGGAATCTTCTTTAAGCCAGCCATGCATGTTTAACAATAATGTCTTTTTTGCAGGCTACAAAGACGGAAATATTTATATAATCCAGGCAACAACAGGAAGCACAATTGCAAAATTTGGAGTTTCAGGAAAAGAACCTGTAATTTTTACTTCCAACAAACTCGAAAACCTTTATTACATTGTAAACGAAAACAGACAGTTTAAAATGTATATGATTCAAAACGACCGCAATAAAAACGTAATTGAGCCACAGCTTATAAGAACTTTTACAGGCTTAAAACCAGACGAGCAAATCGTTTGTGCTGACGTTATTTCTTCTGGTTCAATTTTTGCAGGGACAAACTTAGGAAATCTGTATAAATTTGATAATTCAATTGCTGAACGCGTTGATGTTTTGCAGTCTCTGAGCGACAAAAGCTATGATCACATTTATGATATTGCTTCGGCAGGAGACAATTTTTATTTTTTAACTCCGGATTCAATCGTTCTTTCTTCTTATGACACAGGAGCAGTTGATATAAAAGGTTCAAATCCAGGACATACAAATATTTTGAATTACAATGCTGAAGGCGTAATTTTGTGGTCACGAGAAACGAGAAAACCTGTTCAGTATTATGACTTTTCTACAGGAATTGCAACAACAATTTTTACTCCGGAATTCAATTTAAAATCACTTAAGATTTTTAACGATTCACTTTTGTCAATTGAAGGCGGAGCTAAAGTAAACAGATATGCAATTCAGGGTGGCGCAAGAGAAAATCTTTATAATGGAGCAGGAATTCAGGATGCAGTTTTATACACAGAAAACGATCTTTATATTGCAAAAACAACAGCAACCTCCCCTGCTGTTCCGCTTTTATATGTAAACACAAAAACAAAAGAAACAGTTCCTCTGACAAACTTAAAAGGAAGTGTTGCTTATGCTCTGTCTTTTGAACCAATGGAAGACAATTCTGAAATTTACGGAATTATAATTGGCACTGATTCTCAAAACAAGGCTTTAACTTCTGTATTTTCGTTTAATCCGCAGACAAAGTTTACAAGACACCTTCTCGAAGAACATTCAGAAGACGCAAACGCAATCAGCTATCTTTCTTACCCGATTTTGTATACAAATATGGGAAAATCAAGAATACGCTCTTACAATTTAGTAGCAAAACGCAATTTTGAATATAAACGCTCAGCGTCGCTTCCTGTAAAAATTGCCAAAAATGCAAGTCGCCTTGTTGTTTTAAACCGCGACGGTTCTGTAAGCTGGTATAATCCAGATATGAACGGAGTAATTGCCGACTGGTATTTAACAAGCGACGGCCAGTGGTACGAGTATTAAGAAAGGAATGCGAAAGATTGCCGTGAAAAATCCCGGCAATCCAATAACACTGTAAAACAAAGTTGTCAGACAGATTCTGTTACGCATTCACCGTAAATCTCAGCCATTTGTTGAACGGCAATGTTTGTGTAATGAACTTGTTATTTTGGTACAAATCCAAAGTTGAACTTGAAGTTTGTACCATTTTTTATATAATTTTATCATGCAAAACACAAAAAGAGAAATAGAGCAAGAATTAAAACGTTGCGCCGAATATTTTCCTGTTGTTACAATCTTAGGTCCGCGTCAATCCGGCAAAACCACGCTTGCAAAAATGTTTTTTACCGCTTACCAATATGTGAATCTTGAAGATCCGGAAATTTTTGCACTTGCACAGAACGATATAAATGAATTTTTCAATCTTTTTAAGGCACCATTAATCATTGACGAAATTCAGCGTGTTCCTACTCTGCTGAATAAAATTCAGGTTTTGGTTGATGAGAAAAAGCAAAATGGACAGTTCATTCTTACAGGAAGCTTTCAGCAGGGTCTGAAATCAGCAATCTCGCAGTCACTCGCAGGAAGAACCGCAATTATAAATCTTCTTCCATATTCTATCTCTGAACTTTTACGGATTGGGCA
Source organism: Lachnospiraceae bacterium (assembly GCA_963651875.1). Classification (GTDB taxonomy): domain Bacteria; phylum Spirochaetota; class Spirochaetia; order Treponematales; family Treponemataceae; genus Treponema_D. Next base: position 13,825 of record CAVJSA010000049.1, read on the forward strand.
AAATCTTTCAAAAGATGAATATTTGTATCAGGGATTCATGCCGCGCCATTATTCGGAAAATCAGCCTGTTGATTTGCTTTACCGCTCTTATTTTCAGACCTATGTGGAGCGTGACGTGCAGTCGCTTTTGAACGTGAAGCACAAAAATCTGTTTGAAAAATTTCTTAGGCTTGTAGCGGGAAGAATCGGCCAGGTTGTGAATTATGAATCGCTTGCAAATGACACTGGAGTTTCCTCAACTACAATTTCTGAATGGATTTCAATTCTTGAGTCATCGTTTATCATTTTCCGCCTTGAGCCTTATTTTGAAAATTTTACCAAGCGGCTTGTAAAATCACCGAAAATCTATTTTTATGACACCGGGCTTGCCTGCTACCTTTTGGGAATAAAAAATGCTGAGCAGGTTTCACGCGATCCGCTTATGGGAAATCTTTTTGAGAACATGACAGTCCTTGAAATATTAAAATCACAGTACAACAAAGGTGAGGAAAAATCACTGTATTATTTCAGGGACAGCAAAGGTTTTGAAATTGACCTGATTATTCAGAACGGTCGGAGCATCGTTCCTGTGGAAATAAAGGCAGCCTCAACTTTTAATGCAGAATTCGCTAAAAACCTGAAAAAATTTGCAGGATTCGCAAAAAACGCAGTGAATCCAACCGTTGTCTACAGCGGAAACCTTGAATGTGAAAGCGACGGTATAAAATACCTGAATTTCAAAAACTGTGGAAGTTTGGTGGAATAAAAATGGAAAATACTCCTATAAACGTAAAAACGAATTTTTAGTCGTTCCGCTTGGAGTTCTGAAGAATAAGAATTTTGCATCAGGCGATCAATAAATACCACCGCCAGCCTAATCACAACAAAAAAAAAAGAACCATTTGCATAATGCCAAACAAACAACAAATCGAGGAGTTGCTGGATTCGGCAAGGATGTAAAAAATGGGCAGAAATTCTTAATAAGATTTTATTCTATTACAATCTTCTAAATATTGTTCTTTCATAGAAATCTTTTCATTAAAAAGGTGATTATTAAAATAATGTGTTAAAGGAAAATCAGTTCCAAATAAAACTTTTTCTTTTACTTTTGTATTCATAAGTTTTTGAATATTTTCTTTGCTTGTATACGCAATATCTGATTTTACATTTTTGTATTTTTCAAGCATTTCGATTGTTTCTTCAACAGAATTTGAATGAGCAAGAATAACATTTGCATCTGGAAAATTTTTGAAAAATTCTTCAAACCGATTTGGAGCACAGCTTTTGTCTTTCCCAGAATGAATTAAAATAGCTTTATTATCTGTGCAACATTCAAAAATTTCTTCTAAAGCTGCTTTATGTTTTGAATTAGAAAAATCCCAGCTTTGTGCAAAAGGATGAAGCTTTACTCCGCAATAATCAAATGCCTGCAATGCTGATTTTACGCTGATATTTTGTTCCGCATATTTTGGGACATACCAAAGATAAGGTTTTACACAAAGAGATTTTGAAGAAAAATCCTGAGCATAAGCGATTTCTTCTTCAACCTTGCAAAGTTCCACATCATCGAGACAAGACGATGTGGAAGAATAATGAATTTCTGAAACTTTAGTCTTTGACGCAGAAAATTCTATCGCCCGAAAAACTTCATAAGCATCATAATAAACTTCATTAAACTGCCCGATGTGAATATGATAATCAATCACTTTTATTAATTCTTCTTTTCTATATCTTTCTTTGTTTCTATATCAATACATTCATTTTCAGAATCATAACTTGCACCATCGTGAATAACAAGAGTTTCACCTTCTATTGTTGAATTTGATAAATCTAAACATTTTTCATCTTCCATATTTTGCACCTTCCAGTTTTTGAATTTTTATTCAACACGTCTAATCAAAAACTTGAACACAAATCTATCTTGATTAGACGTTTTTTATTTTTGAAAAATCTAAAATGAAATCTCCGTAGATTCTAAAAAACTAGAGAGATTAATCATTTAGCACTGCTGCCAAACATGATTTCCTGATGCAGTATCTGGACATCTTCCTCCACTAGTAGGTGATGGCATCATAATATATCCACTCGCTCGGTATCCACATTTTATACACTGCCAATTTGCTCCTGCAAAAATTCCCTTTGCTAGCTTAACTGCGTAACTAGGCATTTTTACATTTTTGTTTTCTTTTGTTGTTTCCATACCAACTTCCTCCTATAAAATTTATTTTTAAGTCAAACTATTCAAAAAACGAAAAGTTTAACTTATTTACAAGATAATTTTTTTTCTCCACAACATTTTTTTCAACGATATTAATTTTACTATCAAAGTAAACAAAGAGAACTTGTGTTTTTCCCATAAAGCCCCTTAGTCAATATTATTGAACGGTTATCATAAAAGTGCAGTGGCAAAAACACCGATAAAGAAGGTGAAATATGACACAGTACACAAAAGAATTCAGGGAGCAGGCAATTTTATTGTCTGATGAAATTGGAGTAAAAAAGGCGGCAGAGCAGCTGGGCGTTGTTTACAGCACATTGGTAGACTGAAGAAAACGAAGAAACAGTATGCGGAAAGAAAAAAAACTTTTCTTCACAACCGTTGACGGAAAAGAATACTCAGTAAAGAAACCTTGCAAAGTTCTTACGGTCAGTGAAACAGGCTATTACAAGTGGAAACGAAACAGAAACAAACCAAAGGCATGGCAGATTCTGCTTAAAAAATACATGAAATCCTTGACGAGCATCCTGAAAATATAGTAAACCGCGATTTTACAGCGAAAAAAGCCAACGTAAAATGGCTTACAGATATAACCCAGATTCCATGCATGGACGGCAAACTTTATATTGCACCAGGTGATGCCGGAAGCCAGTACACAAGCCTGAAATACAAGATTGAACCTGGAAAAATGCACGCAATTCAGAGCATGAGTGATGTCGGCAAGTGCTATGACAACTGCCGCCTGGACAGCTTCTTTGCCACACTGAAAAAGGAAAAACTTTATCAGATTGACACAATGAAAATGACCAGGGAAGAAGTAAAGACAGAACTATGGAGATTCGTTCAGTACTACAACCGGACAAGAATCTGTACTTTCAACAAAGGTGGCTATCCCCCTGAGGTTTACAGGGAAAAAGTTGCAGCTGGAGAATTAAAAGTTGCATAAATAAATTTCAGGTGTTTTAGGACTGCACTATTATTGACAATTCCAGATTGTTTTTAAAAAGAAAAAAGCTGGCAGCTACCTACTTTCCCGCTAAGAGCAGTATCATCGGCGTAAGAGAGCTTGACTTCCGTGTTCGGAATGGGAACGGGTATTGCCTCTCCACTAAGACCACCAGCATTTTTATACTAGACTATTTTTGACTTTTCTTCAAGAAGCAGGACTTCAGGCAGAAAAATCAACTTTTAGTAAAAAGTTAATAAAGAGAAGAAAGATTTTAAGATAAAAACTAATTGATGAAAACGATAATATGGTCAAGCCTCACGACTTATTAGTAATGCTCGGCTCAATGCGTCACCGCACTTACACCTGCATCCTATCAACCTGATAGTGTCTCAGGAGTCTTCAGGGGAGTTAAACTCCCAGGGATGTCTAATCTTGAGGCGGGCTTCCCGCTTAGATGCTTTCAGCGGTTATCCCTTCCCGACTTAGATACTCTGCACTTGCCCTTGGCAGAACAACAGATAAACCAGAGGTCGGTCCACTTCGGTCCTCTCGTACTAAAAGCAGACCCTCTCAAACATCCATCGCCCATAACAGATAGGGACCGAACTGTCTCGCGACGTTCTGAACCCAGCTCACGTACCGCTTTAATTGGCGAACAGCCAAACCCTTGGGACCTGCTCCAGCCCCAGGATGCGATGAGCCGACATCGAGGTGCCAAACTTTCCCGTCGATGTGAACTCTTGGGGAAAATCAGCCTGTTATCCCCGGAGTACCTTTTGTCCGTTAAGTGATGGCCTTTCCACTCAGCACCATCAGATCATTAAGACCTGCTTTCGCACCTGCTCGAAATGTCTTTCTCGCAGTCAAGCCTCCTTGTGCCTTTACACTCGCGCCCTGATTCCCAACCAGGGTGAGGAGACCTTCGCGCACCTCCGTTACAATTTAGGAGGCGACCGCCCCAGTCAAACCGCGCGCCTAACATTGTCCCCTTCCCAGCTTCATGGAAAGGGTTAGAAATCTCATTCATCAAGACTGGTATTTCACCATTGGCTCTGCGCAACCTGACGACCACGCTTCCTTGCCTCCCAGCTATCCTACACATGATAAATAAGATCCCAATGTTAAGTTACGGTGAAGGTTCACGGGGTCTTTCCGTCTAATTATGGGTAGTCGGCTTCTTTACCGACATATAAATTTCACCGAGTCTCGCGTTGAGACAGTGCTCAGAATCGTTACTCCATTCGTGCGGGGCGGAACTTACCCGCCAAGGAATTTCGCTACCTTAGGACCGTTATAGTTACGGCCGCCGTTTACTGGGG
>CAVJSA010000050.1:0-18164 GCA_963651875.1 Lachnospiraceae bacterium
AAGGAATGTTCTACCGCAAAGACATTGGTCTGCCAGGCGCCGCAGAATCAAATTAAAAAAATCCCGCGTCAGGCGCGGGAATCCAACATACTGTTTTTTCATGGGGCTGTCCAAAAAGAAAAATGTAGTTCCCGCACTTGATTTTTGTGTCATTCCCGAGCTTGTTTTTGTGTTATTTCTGCAGTTGTTTTATGTCATTCCCGCGCTTGACGCGGGAATCTCTTCTAACAATAGATTGTCGGGTCAGGCCCGACAATGACAGAAAAATACTTTTTAGACATCCACTTTTTTTTGTGTTAGCGATGGGAGGGGCACGCCAGAGGCGTGTTCTGCTGCAGGCAGAATGAAGGCAAAAGCCGGAACCCCGGACGTAGCGCCCGAAGGCAAAGCCTTCGGGAACACCCAGGCCACCTGAAAACTACTGAACGCTAAAAAGAAGATCTTCGTAACTTGGATACGGCTGATATTCTTTTCCTAAAAGAGTTTCGAGGTTGTCGGCAGAATTGCGCAGGTCTTCCATTGCCGGCAGGATTGTCTGTGCATACGACTTTGCTTTTGGCAGAAGGTCTTTTTCCTGCCTGGTCTGGTCGTGCAGTTCTTCGAGTTTTGCTTTTTTAGATTCGATTTCTGACCAGAGTTTGCAGACATTGTTTATAAGATTTTGTGCCGGATTTAACTGACTAAATGCAGCAAGCTTTGTCGTTGTGTCTGCAAGTTTATTTAAAAAGTTGAGAGCCGAAGGCATAATGTCTTTATTTACCATTTCGAGCATTGTTTCAACTTCGATATTTAAAACCTGACAGTATTTTTCGAGTTTTACGTCGTAATGGCTTTTCATTTCTACTTCGGAATAAATGCCGGTGCGTGCAAAAAGTTCAACATTCTTTTTGTCGAGATAATGTTCCATTGCGTCCGGCGTTGTACGGTAATTTTTTAATCCGCGGTTCTGAGCCTCTTTTATCCATTCTTCGCCGTAACCGTTTCCGTTAAAGAGAATTCTCCAGTGAGCAGTAATTTCGCGCTTAATAAGGTTTTGCAGTTCTGTGTCAAAATCCTTTGCACCTTCAAGTTCGTCGGCAAAAATGCAGAGAGTGTCGGCAAGAATCGCATTAAGAATCGTATTTGGCCCGGAAATCGAAAGATTTGAACCAACCGACCGGAACTCAAAACGGTTGCCCGTAAAAGCAAATGGCGACGTTCTGTTGCGGTCTGTCGAATCCTTTGGAATTGACGGCAGAACATCTACCCCAACCGACATTTTTTTGCTGATGCTGTCAATGTAGGTTTTGCCGTTTTTAATTGCTTCGAGGATTGCTTCGAGTTCGTCTCCAACGTAAATTGACATAATTGCCGGTGGCGCCTCGTTTGCTCCAAGACGATGATCGTTTCCGGCACTTGCAACGATTGCCCTGAGTAAATCCTGGTGGTCGTCTACCGCCTTAATTACGGCAGTTAAGAACAAAAGGAACTGTGCGTTTTGCATTGGTGTTTTGCCTGGCGAAAAAAGGTTTTCGCCGGAATCTGTCGCAATTGACCAGTTGTTGTGTTTGCCACTGCCGTTTACGCCTTCAAAAGGTTTTTCGTGCAAAAGGCAGATTAAACCGTGGCGACGCGCAACTTTTTTCATTATTTCCATTGTAAGCTGGTTCTGGTCGGCTGCCAGGTTTGAAGTTGTAAAAATCGGCGCCATTTCGTGCTGGGCTGGAGCGGCTTCGTTGTGTTCGGTCTTGGCGTAAATTCCAAGCTTCCACAATTCTTCGTTTAAGTCTTCCATGTATTCAATTACGCGAGGTTTAATGGCAGCAAAATACTGATCGTCCATTTCCTGTCCCTTTACCGGGCGAGCTCCAAAAAGCGTACGGCCTGTCATTTTTAAATCGCGACGTTTTGCGTAGAGTTTTTCGTCTACCAGAAAATATTCCTGCTCTGGGCCCATTGTAGTTGTTACGTGTTTTGCTGGATTGTTAAAAAGTTTTAAAATTCTTAAAGACTGTTTGTTTAAGCTTTCCATTGAACGCAAAAGCGGAGTTTTTTTGTCCAAAGCTTCTCCAGTGTAAGAACAGAACGCAGTCGGAATACAAAGCGTGTGGTCTTTTACAAAAGGAAACGAAGTCGGATCCCAGACAGTGTAACCGCGGGCCTCGAACGTTGAACGATAACCGCCACTCGGGAACGAGGAAGCGTCAGGTTCACCTTTTATAAGTTCTTTTCCGCTGAACGACATTATTACCTTGCCTTCCGCAGCAGGAGTTAAAAAGCTGTCGTGTTTTTCGGCAGTAATTCCGGTTAAAGGCTGGAACCAGTGCGAATAATGAGTTGCACCTTTTTCGATTGCCCAGTCTTTCATTGCATTAGCAACTTCGTTTGCAACACCAAGTTCAAGCGGACAGCCCTCTGCCATTGTTTTTTTTAATGATGCATAAATATCTGCAGAAAGCCGTTTTTTCATTTCGCTTTCGTTAAAAACCATGCTTGCAAACATTTCCGGAACGTTAATCATAACTGCCTCGCTTGACCGTCATCTATGGCGGATTTTGTATGTATATTTTGCACAAAATTATATAGATTTTTTGTAACAATTTAAACAGCGGGCAAAAAGATTAGGGTTTTAGTTTTTTGGAGCACAATTTACAGTCTTTCCGGCCAAACGGGGTTCGCTCGCGCTCATTGGGGCAAGCCCCAACTGCGCCCCTAATGTCCGGGCTAGGTTTGGTTGTAAAAAAATGAATGATAAAAAAAGCTGTGGGGAAAAATTGCCGGGGAGAAAGGCACGGCAGGAGGAGATTCCCGCATCAAGTGCGGGAATGACATTGGGTCGAGTTCAGCAAGGACATCGACTCTAGTGCGGCAATAACACAAGGTCAGAGCACGGGAATGACAATATGTGTGTCATTCCCCGGCTTGACCGGGGAATCTTTTTTTATAATGACTTGCATGCCGATGCACACAATTCATTATTAAGAGAACTTTTTAGACAGCCCCATGACATTATGCTGGGTTCGGCAATGACATCGGGGTCAAGTACTAGCGTAAATCTGTTGTTTTGATCCAGTCCTGGTCTGTGTATGTGCGGTTTTCTCCACCCATTGACCAGATAAATGTGTAGTTGCTTGTTCCACAACCAGAATGGATTGACCAGGAAGGATTGATCACAGCTTCGTCATTGTGCATTACAATGTGGCGTGTTTCCTGTGGTTCACCCATAAAGTGGAACAAAACCTGATCGCTTGGAAGATCAAAATAGAAGTAAACTTCCATGCGGCGTTCGTGTGTATGAGCTGGCATTGTGTTCCATACAGAACCAGTTTCCAGGTGTGTCATACCCATAGAAAGCTGGCATGTTTCCAGAATATCCGGGTGAATATACTGATTGATTGTGCGGTCGTTTGATTCTGCAGCAGAACCAGCGTGAACATGGTTTGCCTGTTCGTAAGTAATTACACGGCTAGGATAAGAAACATGTGCTGGAACTGAGTTCATGTAGAACTTTGCAGGATTATTTTTGTCTACGCTAGAAAGAGTTACGTCTTTTGTGCCTGCACCAAGGTAAAGTGCATCGTAATGGTTTACTTTGTATTCAACACCGTCGGCAACAACAACGCCGTCGCCACCAATGTTAATCATTCCAAGTTCGCGACGCTGAAGGAAAAAATCAACACCAAAATCTTTCATTGCGTCAATGTTTTTGTCGAGTTTTACTGTTTCGTCAACTGGCATTGCGCCCAAAGTTACAATGCGGTCAATGTGGCTGTAAACTGCGCTAACATCGTTTTTAATAAAAATGTTAGAAATTAAAAATTCCTTGCGCATTTCGTCTGTTGTCATGCGCTTAAAAGGTTCTTTTCCTGTTGAATAACGAATATCCATTTCTGTTTCTCCTAAAGCATCTATAAATAGTTTGTAACACAAACACTGTGTCCTAAAAAAATGCCTTTTAAGTTTATTCTTATAAAGTCGTTGCCGCAAGCACTTAATTTACCAGGCTGGCAACTATATAATTGTGGCTTAAACCGTCCGGCCTCGTTGTCAGAGTGTATTTTCCGGTAACGGTAATATTTTGATCCGGCTGCGGCTCATTGCCGGCAAAATCGTATTTAAACTCTAAGCCCTGCTGGCAGCACGCCAAAGCGTCCTTTACGATAACTGCATAAACAGTTTCGCCGTCCTGCCCCGTAAGCTTTAAAAAACTACCTGTCATTTTAAATATTTTGCCGTCATAGTCTTCCGGGCTGAGCATTAAATTAAAAACCTGGGCATAAATCATATTCGGATTCATAGAAGTAAGGTCAAAATCCACAGAAGTGTCCGTCTGGTTTAATTGTCCGGTAGCTTCGGCTGATTGCTGGCTTTGAACAACAGCGTCTGTATTTGCCTTATTTTTTGAACAGCCAGTTAAGGCGCAAAGAATAAAAATAATTGCAAAAGCGGTAGGGATAGTAGCACCGCCAAAGGCGTTGTTTTGCTTTGCAAAACAATGGAGCGAACAGCGCAAGTGCGGATAGCCCGACGGCAGCTTGTCTGCCGGACCGCCCAAAAAATTAAAAAAACTCATTTTACAAACCTTCCCGCAACGCAGAATCCTGCAAAAACAACAAGATTGGCTGCAACAATTGTTGAACCGACCGGAGTTCCTGCAAGTATCGAAATTAAAAGGCCGGCAGTTGAACAGACAATCGAAACAACTGCACTGCAAACTGTTACGCTTTTAAAACTTTTTAAGACGCGCATTGAAGAAAGTGCTGGAAAAATTACAAGTGCGCTGATTAAAAGTGAGCCGACAAGGTTCATTGCAAGGACAATTATTACGGCAATTATTATGGCAATTACGAGATTATAGACATTTGCATGAGTTCCAACGGCCTGGGCAAAGTTTTCGTCAAAAGTAACGGCAAAGATTTTATTGTAAAAAATTACAAAAGCTGCAATTACGGCAACGGAAAGCACAACGCACAGAATAACTTCGCTTTTTGTGAGCGTAAGAATCGAAGTTGAACCAAAAAGTGTTGAACAGACGTCGCCTGCAAGATTTGCCGAAGAATTAAAAATGTTCATTAAAAGATAGCCGAGTGCAAGGGAAGCAACACTTATCATTGCAACTGCTGCATCGCCCTGGATTTTTGTATTTTTTCCTGTGCGCAAAAGCAGAACTGCCGCAACAACCGTAAAACCTAAAACAAGATACATATTATTGCTAAGGTTTAAAACTGCTGCAATCGCCATTGCTCCAAATGCAACGTGGCTTAAACCGTCGCCAATAAAGCTGAACCGTTTTAAAACGAGGGTTACGCCAAGAAGGCTTGAACAAAGGGAAATTAAAATTCCGACGACAAAAGCATATTGAACAAAAGAATAATTAAAATATTGAATTAAGGTTGTCATAGTTGAATTTCTGGTCCTTTGTTATTCTACAATAATTTTACGCCCATAATGCGTTTTATCTGGGCACTGCAATCTGGGCATGAAGATTCGTGAATAAACTCTGCCTTGGTTCCAAAGAAAATTTCTTTTCCAATGTGAAGAACGTGGGTTGCATACCGCAAAGAAGAATCTACGTCGTGGCTTATCATAATGACTGTAATTCCGCTTTTGTGGAGAGAATCGATAAGACGATACATTTCGTCCTGGGCGCCAGGGTCAAGCGCGCTTACAGGTTCGTCGAGCAAAAGCATTTTCTGGGTTGCACAAAGGGCGCGGGCAAGCAGAACACGCTGCTGCTGGCCGCCGGAAAGTTCGCGGTAGCAGCGGCGCGCTAAATGTGCAATGCCCATTTTTTCCATGTTGTGCATGGCAAGCTGTTTTTCTGACTTTGCATAAAAAGGGCGGATTCCGCAGCGGCTTTGACAGCCGGAAAGGACAATTTCCCAGACGCTGGCAGGAAAATCTTTTTGCACGAATGTCTGCTGAGGAAGATAACCGATTTCGTCAGGCAAAAGTCCGTCGCCGGTTTGAATCGTTCCTTCGAGCGGTTTTAAAAGGTGAAGGATCGCCTTCATTAAAGTTGTTTTTCCAGAACCGTTTTCGCCGACAATGCAAAGATAATCCCCTGAATTTACCGAAAAATTAAGGTTTTTAATGATTATTTTTGACTCATAGCCGAGCGTTAAATTTGAACATGTTAGCTGTGCCATACTATTCCACTTATTTTAGTGCAGAAGAAATTTTTTCTAAATTTTCCTGCATTATTTTTATATAAGATGCTCCGTTTTGGGACTGTTCGAGCGTTACTGCCTGCATTGAATTTAAAACCGTAATCCGGGTTTGTGGCAAAAGTGCGGTGTTAATTACAGTCTGAGCAAGTTTTTTGTCGGAACTTTCGGTTACAAAAACTGAATAAGGTTTTAGTTCGCCTGTCTTTTTTGCCAAAAAGGCAACTGTTTCAAAACTTGCTTCGGTTTCGGCAGAACAGCCTGCAAAGGCAGCGTAATATTTTAAATTAAGTTCGTCGATTAAATAACGGAACGGAAATCTGTCGCAAAAAATAAGCGGCGAGCTGTTTTGAAAAAGGTCTGCTAGTTTTTTTGTCTGGAGTTCAAGGTTTTCGAGTTCTGCCAGATAATTTGTCAGATTTTCTGCATACAAAACTGAATTTTCTAAATCTGCCATTTCGAGACTTTCGGCAATTTTTACGACTGCTTTTTTTGCATTTTCGACAGAAAGCCAGACATGCTCGTCGTATTCGATTTCGTGGTCGTCGATGTCAGCCAAGTCGTCGTGGTCGCCGGCTTCTTCGGCATCGTGGTCGTGGTCATCGTGGTCGTCGCCCTGCATTCCTTCAACCAGTTCTTCTTGTTTTATGTCTTGTGATAAAGTCTGCATAAGGTTTACGACAATCTGATTCTGCTTTTTTGAATTTTTTAAAACCTGCGAAACCCATTCGTCGCTTTCGCCACCAACATAAATAAAAATGTCTGCATTGCCGATTTTTACAATGTCCTGAGTGCTCGGCTGGTAAGAATGAAGGTCTGTGCCGTTTTTTATTAAAAGTTCAAGCTGAACGTTCGGGCTATCTTTTACAAGATTTTTTGCCCAGTCGTATTCTGGGAATATTGTTGCAACAACCTTTATTTTGTTGTCGTCGTTTCCGTTTTTTGTTGTCTGACCTTTTTTGCAGCCGTTAAAAGCAAAAATGCTAAAGGCAAAACAAAGAATCGCAAAAAAATTATGTTTTTTCATTTTTTTTCCTTATATAACTCCGCGTTAGCGGCTAGCCATGGATGGCGAGAATCACAGTTTGTGAAAGCAACGCTTGAACAAACTGTAATGATAAAAATTACACGGAAGTAATTTTTATCATGCCTCCTATAAAAAATTTAAGACTTTCCGCAGTTTTTACAAAGCCCAACTAAAGTGCTTTCGCCCATAGAAATTTCAAAACCACTGTTTTTTTCGAGGGCAGAAACAAGATTTTTGGCAACCACATCATCAAGATGAAAAATCTTTCCACATCTTTGGCACGAAAGGTGAATATGAGTTCTGCAGGAATTACAGTCAACAAACTGATAAAAAGCTTCCCGAGTTCCAGGCTTTGAAGCTCTTTTTATTTTTCCTTCGGATTCCAGTTCGGCAAGATTGCGGTAAATAGCACTTTTACTGATTTCTTTTCCGCTCATTGCAAGTTCAACCTGCTTTGCAGAAAACATCTTGTCGGGATTTTCGCTCAAAAATAAAAGAAGAGAATTTCTTTGTTCCGTTGAATAATTCATTTTGTAAAAACCTAATTTGCGAATCAGTCGCAAATTGATTTAAGCACAACAATAAACAATATTCAACTGCTAAATGCATTAAATGCGGGTCTGGGCTGTATAAAGATTAAAATACTCGCCTTTACCTGCTAAAAGCTGTTCGTGTGTTCCGCTTTCGACTATTTTGTGGCCTTCGAGAACCGCAATTATGTCGGCATTTTTTATCGTGCTCAGGCGGTGCGCAATTACAAAGGCTGTGCGTCCAGAACAAAGACGGTCAAATGCGCTTTGAATTTTCTGTTCAGTAATGCTGTCGAGGGCGCTTGTAGCTTCGTCCAAAACCAAAACCGGAGGATTTTTTAAGAAAACCCGGGCAATGCTTATGCGCTGTTTTTGTCCGCCGGAAAGTTTTATTCCACGTTCGCCAATTACGCTGTCAAAACCGCCTGCCATAGTCATAATGTCGTCATAAATTTCTGCCTGTTTTGCAGCTTCGATAATTTCCTCGTCGGTTGCGTCTGGTCTGCCGTAGGCAATGTTTTCTTTTATTGTTCCTGCAAACATAAAAACATCCTGCTGAACAAAACCTATTTGTGAACGAAGCGATTTTAATTTATAGTCGCGAATATCTTTTCCGTTTATTTTTATTGAACCGCCCTTTACGTCGTAAAAGCGGGCTAAAAGATTGCAGAGAGTTGTTTTTCCGCCACCGCTCGGGCCAACAAAGGCAACTGTCTGTCCTTTTTTTACGTTAAACGAAACGCCGTTCAATACCTGATAGTTATTTGGATAGTTAAAACTTACGTTTTCAAAATCGACAGTTTTTATAGTTGAAGAAAGTTCAACTGCATCTGTTTTTTCTGGCATTTCTTCGTGAGTTTGCAGCATTTCCGAAAAACGCATAAAACCTGCCATTCCCGTGCTGAACTGTTCAACAAAATTTGCAAGGCGACGGATTGGCTGTAAAAAGGCAGAAACAAACATATTTGCGGCAACTAAGTCGCCAAGTGTCATTTTGCCTTTCATTATGTAAAATCCGCCGACGGCCAGGATTACAACGCTCAAAATGTGGGTAACAAATTCCATTTTTGAGTGCATTCCTGCCATGGCTTTGTAATAAAGCTTTTTTGCGTCAAAAAAGTTCTGATTGCTTTTTTCGAATTTTGAAAATTCGTATTCTTCGTTTGTAAAAATCTGTGTAGTTCGCGCTCCGCTAATTGAACTTTCTACGGCAGAGTTTATTTCCGCAGTTTTTCCTTTTACAAGACTGGAAGAACCCATTAACTTTTTTCTGCTTGAATAGACTGCAAAAATAAGAAGTGGCAGGGTTGTAAAAACAATCAGGGCAAGCTGCCAGCGGATTGTTACCATAACAAAAAATGCCCCGAAAAGCGTAAGCAGCGAAATCAATAAATCTTCCGGCCCGTGGTGGGCAAGTTCTGAAATTTCAAATAAATCTGTGGTTGCACGGCTCATAAGTTGGCCTGTGCGGTTTTTGTCAAAAAAAGAAAAAGACTGGTTTTCTATGTGTTCAAAAATGTCGCGGCGCATGTCTTTTTCGACAGCGACACCAAAAACATGGCCAAAATATGTAATAAACCATTGGGCAACTGTGCGCAGAACACAAAGTATAAAACAAAGAGCAATAATCGAAAAAAATGTAATTACGACAGTCTGTTGAATTGAACCACTATCGGCAGACTGTCCGGTAAACTGTGTGTAGCGTGGAAGAACTTTATTTAACGTAAACCTGGAAATTACAGGAAAAACGACATCAACCGCGGCTACAAAAACTGCACAGAGCAAGTCTGCAAAAAAAATCCATTTATGTGGCTTAAAGTAAGAAAAAAATAATTTATATTCGCTTTTTTTTACATCTCTGAAATTTAACGGCAAAACTGAAGAATTTCTGTTTTTTGACATTTTAGTTTCTTTCTACCCAGTTTTTTATTCCGTTTACGACATCAACATCGATTTGATGTTCGACACGGCAGGCATTTTCTTCGCACTGTTCTTCTGGTAGGCCTGTAATTTTTTGTAAAAAGACAGTCAGCAATTTGTGGCGTCCGTAAACATCTTCTGCTTTTTTCTGTCCTTTTTCGGTAAGCTTTATCGTGTTTCCAATGGTAAATTCGATATAACCGTCTTTTTCCAAAAGTCCCATTGCACGGCTTACACTTGGACGGGAAACTGCAAGTTTGTTTGCAACGTCAACAGAACGTACAAAACCGTTTTCGAGTTGAAGACGCAGGATTGCTTCAAGATAATCTTCGCCAGATTCGTACATCAAATTTCCCCCTATGACTGTTTTTTACGTATACAATAGTATAATGTCTTGAATGTCGAGTTTCAATTAAAACATTTTTGCGTCAGGGGCTGAAAGAGCCGCGAAGCGGGTGCACAGCACTGGAGCGCGTAAGACGCGGAACTCTGCAAGACCCGGCCTGCGCTTTAGCGCAGGAGACGCCCATATAAAAAAAAACAACAATAGACTTACTTTTTTAGATTCCATAGAATATTTTTAAAGTCGAAATTAAAACATTTCTGGAGGTGCTTTATGTTAAAAGTCTGGGGTTCTTCGTTGTGTCCGGATTGCGTTGTCTGTAAAAAATCTTTTGATGCAGAAAATGTTAAATACGAATTTTTTGATATTTCGACAAATCTGCAGAATCTTAAAAAGTTTCTAGTTATGAGAGACTCAAAAGAAAAATTTGCAAAAGCAAAGGAAAAAGGCCTGATCGGGATTCCGATTATAGAAACCGAAGACGGCACTTTAACCTTTAAATGGCAGGAATTTGTAAAAAACGCACAGACCGCCAACTGCAATGACGGCGTGTGTGGAATTCCACAAAAGTAAAATCGAATGCCGATATTTGGGCTAATTGTTTTTTATAACCGGAAGTTCAATTAAAAAACGCGCTCCGTGATTTTTGTCCAGACGATCCGTAACGCAGATTGTTCCGTCGTGGGCTTTTATGATATGAGCGGCAATCGAAAGGCCAAGCCCGGTTCCGCCCATGTCTCGGCTGCGCCCTTTGTCTATGCGGTAAAAACGTTCAAAAATGCGTTCCCTGAATTCTTCTGGGATTCCGCTTCCGTTGTCTTCTACTGCAATCTGCACATAATTTTTTTGAGTGTTCATTTTTATGCTGCATTCAACTTCGGTATTTTCCGGACAGTATTTTATTGCGTTGTCGATTAAGTTGCCGAGAGCTTCGTCAAAAAGTCCTTCGTTGAGCATGCAGTAAACCGGATGTTCTTTTTGCGGATTTGTAAATGTCGAAAGATCTACCGTGCACAGAAGTTTGATTTTTTTGTTCTGGGCTTTTTCGATAAAACGTGCGCAAACCTGGCGGGTTAAGGCAACAACATTCTGCTTCATTGTTTCCGGCTTTTTGTTGTCTTTTTCTAAGCGGGAAAGAGTTAAAAGATCTTCGATTATTGCCATAAGGCGTTTTGACTGTGCATTTATTATCTGCAAAAAGTGAACGGCTGTCGTTTTGTCTTCTATTGCTCCATCGAGGAGAGTTTCTGTAAAGCCTGTAATTGAAGTTACCGGAGTTTTTAGTTCGTGGGAAACGTTGGAAACAAAATCTTTTCTGACCTGTTCAAGACGTTTCATTTCGGTTGCCATAACTTCCATTCGGCGACCGAGTTTTGCAAGTTCCTTTGGGCTGGAAACTGTGCTCTTTGCGTCAAAATTGCCTTTTTTGTATTCGCCCGAAAGATTTTCGAGTTTATTTATCTGGTGAACGATAAACGCAGAAACAATAAACGTTAAAAGCATGATTACAACAAAGACAGCAAACATTGTTACGACAATCTGATCACGCGCGCCCTTAGAAAAATAAACGGCCGCAGAAAGAGGAACAGAAAGGCGAAGAACGTAAGTGCCGTTTTGTGTTTCTACAGGAAGCGCGTAGTACATTACGTCTAAGCCCGAAACCGTACTTTTATGAATTGCCTTTTCTGCACTACCAGCAAGGGCTGATTTTACTTCGTCGCGGTATTTATGATTTTCGAGGGAAGAAAGATCCTGAACTTCGGAATCGCCGATTACAACGCCGTCCGGCGCAATTACTGTAAGGCGAAAGTCTTGGCTTTGATTGTGTAAATTGAATTTTTTTAAGAATGAATCTTCGTCGTCGATGTGTCCGCTTACGCCGTCAATAAGTGACATTCCAAAAATGCGCATATTTTCGGCTGTCTGATTTTCTGCAACTGTACGAACGGTCACCATATTCTGCCATAAAAGAAAACAAAATCCGCAGGTAATGATTAAGCCGTTCAACAAAAAAAGAAGCGAAGCAATTGAAACTACTTTATTTTTTTTCATTTTTTACTCCATTATGGAACACCGCGCTAACGATGTGATTCCATTATTATGCAAACTTTCTGTGTCTTATCAGGCCTGGCCCGATAACCCTAGATTGCCGGGTCAAGCCCGGCAATGACAAGGGAGGGGCCCTCCAATGACAAGAGAGGACACGGCACTGACAGTCTGGACAAGACTATCAAGCCAAAGTGAGACAATGCCCCGTGTGTCATTCCCGCACTTGATGCGTGAATCCCTTTTGCTATGTCGAACCCGCAGCAGATTGCCGGGTCAAGCCCGGCAATGACAAGAGAGAGGACTCGGCAATGACAAGGGAGGGGCCCTCCAATGACAAGAGAGGGACACGGCACTGACAGTCTGGACAAGACTATCAAGCCAAAGTAAGACAATGCCCCGTGTGTCATTCCCGCACTTGATGCAGGAATCCCTTTTGCTATGTCGAACCCGCAGCAGATTGCCGGGTCAAGCCCGGCAATGACAAAGGAGGAGCCCTCCAATGACAAGAGAGGGACACGACAATGACAGTTAGGAACGGCAGCAACTATTCTTCGTCGCCGTACATTCTGTAGCCTACGCCGCGGATTGTTTCGATTAGTTCAGGGCAACCGGCGTCCGACAGTTTGTGTCTTATGCTCAAAATCTGGACGTCGATTGCGCGCTCTGTAACAGGATAGTCCGACCCCTTAATTGCGTTGATTATCTGCTGTCTGGAAAAAACCTGACCTGCATGGCGTACAAGATGTTCAAGAATTGCAAATTCTGTTGCGGTAAAGTCAACTTTTTGTCCAAGTGCCGAAATTTCGTGGCGGAGGACATCCACAACAAGAGGGCCTGCCTTTAGGGTTTCTGTTTTTGACACCTGAGTGCTACGGTTTTCTGCACGGCGAAGCACCGATTGAATGCGGGCAACTAAAATTTTGGGAGAAAAAGGTTTTGTAACATAGTCGTCTGCACCGAGTTCAAGGCCGGTTACAATGTCGGCTTCTTCTGTTTTGGCTGTAACCATTATTATTGGAATCGACTTTGTTGCTTCGTCGCCTTTTAGAATACGGCAGGCGTCGAGCCCGCTCATATCCGGAAGCATAAGGTCAAGCAGGATTAAAGAAGGAGATTGAGTGCGGGCAAGCTGAACTGCCTGCAAGGCGTTTTCTGCACAGACAGTTTCAAAACCTGCTTTTTCTACATTGTATTTAATAAGTTCCCGGATTGGCTCTTCGTCGTCGGTAATTAAAATTTTCATATTAAAATTATACTCCAAAATAATCCGTTGTTGTTTTCGCACTTTAACTTTTGTACAGTCGCCAGGGCGTTTTATGCAAGCATCATTCTTGCAACTGACTGAGCAATGTTTACAGTGTGGTCGCCAATGCGTTCAAAGTATTTTGCAATCATTAAAACGTCGAGAGTCTGTTCGGCAGTTTTTCTGTCGGTGCGGGTTTCGCCACTCATCATTTCGATTAATGTTTCTTTTTCTTTTAAGAAAAGCTCGTCAACTTCGTCGTCCATTGCACAGACAGTTTTTGCAAGTTCTGCGTCTCTCTTTACAAACGAAGAAACAGCCGTATTCAGCATTTTGATTGTTGTATCTGCCATCTGCGTAATGAGTTTGTTGTATTCATTTTTTGTAAAATCGATGTGCTCAGAAATTTCTGCAATGTCGCTGCCCTGGTCGCCGATGCGCTCCATGTCAACAATCATTCTTAAGGCTGCGCTAATAACACGCAAGTCGCCTGCAACCGGCTGCTGCTGCTGTAAAATCTTCATGCACAGCGCCTGAATTTCTCTCTTTTTTACGTCTGTATTTTTTTCGCATTCAACTGCGCGTTCTATCATTTCTTTTTGACCAGTTACAAGTGCCTGCACAGCGTAAGTAAGACAGTCTTCGCACTCTGCGCCAAGAAAAACAAGAGCGTCGTTCAGTTCTTTCAGCTGATTTTCAAATCTGGTTCTCATAAAATTCTCCTAATTAAAAACTTTGCACAGCAAACTTTCGATTATAAAAACTGACAATATTTTTGGCTGTTTTTATAATTCTCCTATAAAAACTCCGCGTTGGCGGCAGCACAGAATGTACTGTCTAATAAGTTCAAAATGTCATTCCCCCACTTGATGCGGGAATCTCATAAAAGATAGTCATTCCCTTGCTTGACAAGGGAATCAGATTGTCGTGTCGGTGCACGGCAATGACAGGCTGTAACGAGATTATCGGGGCAAGCCCGATAATGACAAAAAGATACTTTTTAGCCCAACTGCTAAAATTCGGATTTACTATAAATAAAACTATCGCTCACACACACTGCAAACAACAGTCGCCAAAGTACAAAATCAACCGAAACGACCAGTAATGTATTCTTCCGTTTTTTTGTTTTTTGGAGTAGAAAAAATCTGTTCTGTTTCGCCGTATTCAATAACCCTTCCTAAAAGGAAGAATGCCGTTCTGTCGCTGATTCTGGCAGCCTGCTGCATGTTGTGAGTTACAATTACAATCGTCAGATCTTTTCTAAGCTGGTCGCACAATTCTTCTATTTTACCGGTAGAAATCGGGTCGAGGGCGGAAGTCGGTTCGTCCATTAAAAGGACATCCGGATTAACCGCAAGCGCGCGGGCAATGCACAAACGCTGCTGCTGTCCACCACTCATTCCAAGTGCACTCTTGTTGAGACGGTCTTTTACTTCGTCCCAGATTGCAGCACCACGCAGAGAACGTTCTACAATTTCGTCAAGTTCACTTTTTTTAGTAATTCCGTGAGTGCGAGGTCCATAAGCAATATTATTGTAAATGCTCATTGGAAACGGATTCGGCTTTTGAAAAACCATTCCAACTCGCTTTCTTAAAATATTTACGTCGCAACCTTCATAAATGCTTTTTCCGTCAAGAAAAACGTCGCCTTTTATGTTGCAGTTTTCTACAAGGTCGTTCATGCGGTTAAGCGATTTTAGCAAAGTTGACTTACCACAACCGCTAGGTCCGATAAAAGCTGTAATTTTGTTTTCAGGAATATCCATATCAATTGAATGCAATGCCTGAAAGTTTCCGTAAAACAGGTCAAAATTTCTAATAGAAAGTTTTGCTTTAGGAAAGTTATTATTCTGTTCCATTTTATTTCTCCGTCTTTGTCATCATCTTTTCAATCTTGCCAGAAACTATATTCAACAAGACTACAAACAATACAAGAACAACAGCCGTAGCATAAGCCTGTTCTGTTCTTAAACCTTCGCACCAAAGAGAATAAAGGTGAACTGCAAGAGTTCGTCCGCTGCCCATAAGGTTTTTTGGAATATGTGCAACAGTTCCCGCAGTGTACAAAAGGGCTGCAGTTTCGCCAATAATTCTTCCAACGCTAAGAACGATTCCGTTTACGATTCCAGGAATTGCAACCGGCAAAACTGTCTTAAAAACAGTCCTCAATTTTCCAGCTCCAAGCCCAAAACTCGCTTCGCGGTAAGTTACCGGCACAGAAAGAAGGGCTTCTTCGGAAGTTCTCATAATTACAGGCAAAATCATAATTGCAAGAGTACAGCAACCTGCCAAGAGCGAAAACTGCCATTTTAATGCCGTTACAAAAAGCAAAAGACCAAAAAGGCCGTACACAATCGAAGGAATTCCAGTTAAGGTTTCGGCAGTAATTCTTATTACTCGCACAAATTTATTTCCTGCACGCGCATATTCAGAAAGATAGATTGCAGCACCAACACCAACAGGAACAGCCATTAAAAGAGAAACGACAAGTACGATCGCAGTATTGATCAAAGCCGGGAATAAAGACGCGTTGTCGCTCGTATATTTAAATGCAAACAGCGACGGTCTAATGTAAGGCAGACCTTTTACAAAAATGTAGATTACAAGCCCCGAGATTACCACAGCCGTAATAAGTGCACAGGCTCTTAAAATAAAACGCAGGATTGCAGATTGTTTAGTTTGATTCATACTAACCTCCAAAACTGCTTACGATTTTTTCTTTGTCAGCATAAAGACAAAGTTGATTATCAGAATAAAGAAGAACAACACAACGGAAGTAGCAATCAAGGCTTCGCGGTGGAGACCAGCAGCATAACCCATTTCGAGAACAATGTTGGCGGTTAAAGTGCGGATTCCTTTTGCAAGTCCGCGAGGCATAACAGCCTGGTTTCCGGCAACCATAATTACGGCCATTGTTTCGCCAACAGCACGCCCTACGCCAAGAATAATTCCGGCGATAATACCAGATTTGGCTGCCGGCAATTCAGCAAAAAACACACTGCGTTCTTTACAGGCACCAAGCGCAAGAGAACCTTCGTAGTAAAGCTGTGGAACAGCCCTGAGCGAAGTTTCGCTTACGCTTATAATCGTCGGAAGAATCATTATTGCAAGAACAATCGAGGCAGCAAGAATACTTGTTCCACTGCCACCAAACAAAGAACGGATTAAAGGAACAATCGCCGTTAATCCAAAAAATCCATATACAACTGACGGAATTCCTGCTAAGAGATTTACTCCATGCTTTAAGAAAGGATAAATCTTTGGCGGGCAAAAACGCGCCATATAAATTGCAGTCATAATACCAAACGGAACACCAAGAATAATTGCCCCAATTGTTACTACAAAACTGCCGACAATCATCGGGAAAATTCCAAACTGGTCAATTTCTGGCTTCCATTTCATTCCAAGAAGAAAGTTACCAAATCCGATTTTCTGCATGGCAGGAACGCCGTTTACAAACATAAAAAAGCAGATCAGCGCAACGGCAGCAACCGAAACACTGGCAGCAAGCAGAAAAATCAGTTTCATTGTTGATTCTAATTTTGTTTTCAAAATACTTACCTTCTGTCACTTTCGACACGAGGTCGCAAAACACACAATCTGCAGGTTAAAAGGTCCTGCAGAACAAAAACCCGCTCGTAAAAAAAAATTAACTCTCTCAAAGCGAAGGGGATGCCTGCATACCTGCGGTATGCTGCGAGTTTGTTGACACAAACTCGTTATTTTATGTGCGCTAGGAGCGCACACCCTTGCTGCGCAAGGGATAGGAAGGGCGCCGAAGGCGATGTTTATTGACAGACGCGCCGGTTATGCTTGTCATAACCAAGCGACTGACAATAAACATTGGAGCGCGTAAGGCGCGGAACCCTGGATAGCCCGGTCTGCCACAAGTGGCAGATGCGCCCAAACACTCAGTTCCAGACGTTAGTTAAAACTTATTTAAGTTCGCTCCACTTTGTTGTTTCGCCAGTAAAGATCTTGCGAACCTGTTCTTTAGAAAGACCGTCAGCAGGATTTACTTTGTTTACGATTACTGCGATACCGTCGATTGCAATAGCGTCAGCATTTACACCAGTTTCGCTTGACTTTAAGTCGCGGCTAGCCATACCAATGTCGCAAACACCCTGCATTGCGCTGTTTACACCAGTTGTTGAATCAGACTGAGAAACTTCTACAACGATTCCAGGGTTCTTTTCTTTAAAAGCTTCTGCAAGTTTTTCCATGATTGGGAATACAGAAGAAGAACCAGCAACAGTTACTTTTCCGCTTTTTACGTTTGCGAGGTAAGCAGGATTTTTAGAAACAGAAATATAACCTTTCTTTTCTACGAGAGCCTGACCGTCAGCAGAAAGAATAAATCTCTTAAATTCTTCAGCGGCAGGAGAAAGACCATCTTTTGTTACAATGTTGAATGGGCGGCTTACTTTGTAAGAACCGTTTTTAATATTTGCAACGCTTGCTTTAGCACCGTCAATTTCGAGAGCTTTTACAGAATCGTTCAAAGAACCAAGAGAAATGTAACCGATAGAAGCAGTGTTTCCAGAAACAGAAGTAATTACAACTTCAGTACTGTTTGTAATATCAGCAGAATCAGTTGTCATATCAACTTTTTTGCCCTGAGCGTTCTTTGCTTCAACACCAAAAAGTTCAATAAAAGCACCACGAGTACCAGAACCAGCTTCACGAGAAATTACAGTGATTGCATCCTTCATTTTTGCATTCTTTTTTCCCCAAGCCCAGGAATTACTAGCCAAAAGAGCCAAACCTGCAACAGCACAAACTGCAACCTTATTTATTTTCATAACAAATAACCTCCTGTATGAAAATTTTATCTTACAGACAGTAATCTAAGGTCAGCGTGTAAAGATTGTGCTACAGAATTGTTAAAATTTGGTTAATTTTTTTT
>CAVJSA010000051.1:0-18010 GCA_963651875.1 Lachnospiraceae bacterium
AGCAGTTGCTGTCAATTTGTTATTAAAACAAGGTTCCCTGCCCGCTCGAATTATCTTTTACTTCAAGTCCTAAGTGTTCATAGGCCTTTGCAGTAACAATTCTTCCTCGTGGTGTCCTTTGAATAAAACCGCACTGTATAAGATACGGCTCGTAATAATCTTCCAAAGTGTCCTGAGCTTCTCCAATGCTTATTGCAAGGGTTTCAGCTCCAACCGGACCACCACCAAAATTCTTAATTATCGACAAAAGAATTTCCCTGTCGTATTTTTCCAGGCCCATTGAATCAATTTCAAGCCGTTCAAGACCTTTTTGTACAATCTCTGTGTTTATCGTGCTTTTGCCTTCAACCTGGGCAAAGTCCCTCATTCGCCTTAAAACACGGTTTGCAACACGCGGAGTTCCCCGACAGCATTTTGCAAGTAACATTGCGGCAGTATCTTCAATTTTTGTTTCAAGAATTCCTGCACTGCGATGAATAATCTTTGCAAGTTCTTCCTGAGTATAAAATTCAAAACGCGGAATAAAACCAAAACGGCTTCTTAAAGGGCTAGAAACAGAGCCCGCCTTTGTCGTCGCTCCAACAAGTGTAAACGGCGGAATCGGAATACGCACAGTTCTTGCCGCTGCTCCCTGCCCGATTATCCAGTCAAGTTCATAATCTTCCATTGCAATATAAAGCATTTCTTCGATTGCAGGTTTTAAGCGGTGAATTTCATCAATAAAAAAAACAGTTCTTGGAGTAATCGTCGAAAGAATTCCTGCTAAGTCTTTTGGTTTATCGAGAGCCGGAGCACTTGTAACCTTAAAATCAACACCAAGCTCGTGGGCTGTAATCTGCGCGAGAGTTGTTTTTCCAAGTCCAGGCGGACCGATTAAAAGCAGGTGATCGAGAGGCTCCTGTCTTTGCTTTGCCGCCTGAATAAATGTGTAAAGATTTTTTTTAACAGATTCCTGACCTAAAAAATCAGATAAAAGCTGTGGTCTTAAACTGTTTTCCTGAATATCATCGTCTTTTAAATCAGCCCGGACAATTGCAGAAAAATCTTCATTCTCCTTAAACTGCTTTTCCATTTATGCAAGCTCCACAATTGCTTTTCTAAAAACAATGTCTTCTTTTTCTTTCTGAGATTTTCCGTTCAATAGTTTTTCTTCAGTTGTTGAAATTTCAGCAATTTTCTGTTCAACCTGTCTTCTGTCGTATCCCATACTCACAAGAGAATTAACAACATCCGCAAATTCACTTTGCTTTGTTATAGTAATTGTTTGCGAATCCTGCTGCAGCGTAAGCTTGCCTTTTAATGCAAGCATCATTTTTCCGGCAGTTTTTTTGCCAATTCCAGGAATTTTTTCAAGAAGGGCAACATCACCACTTTCGAGAGTCTGTTTTAATTCACCAGAAGTGGCTGAACTCATAATTTTTACAGCGCCCTTAGGACCAACTCCGTCTACTTTTAACAAATCAAAAAAAAGTGAACGTTCCTCTGCGCTGGAAAAACCAAAAAGTGCCATTGCGTTTTCTGTGTGCTGAATCCACGTATAAACCTTTGTTTTTTCGCCAACAGGTGGCAAAAGTTCAAGATTTGAATCTGGGACAACTAAATCCCATTCAATTCCGTTGTTTTCTAAAAAAAGCTGCTTTGAAAATTTACCAGTAATCGTTCCAGTAATAGAGTTGAACATAGCCTTATTCTAGCAGATTTTTAAATTGTAATGAAGATGTGTGATTGCTCCGGCAAGAGCGTCGGCTGCGTGGTCCGGCTTTGGTTCAGTTTCCAGGCCTAAAAGAATTTTTACGTATCGCTCAACAATCGTCTTGTCAGATTTGGTAGTTCCAGTTACAGCCTGCTTAATTTGATTTGGTTTATATTCACTAAGAGGAATGCAGTTTTGCGCAAGAATCAGCGTACAAACACCTTTTGCTTCTGCAACAGAGATTCCGGAAGTAATGTTCTTTACAAAAAAAAGCTCTTCCATGCTGGCTTCGTCCGGCTTAAACTCATCAATTACAGCCTGCAGGTTTGAAGCAATCTTTAACAGTCTTTCAGAAAGACTGTCCGTACTTTTTGTAGTTATACAGCCGTAACTTACCATTCTGTAGCGACCGTTAAAATAATCTACAACGCCAAAACCTGTGTTTGCAAGTCCGGGGTCGATTCCTAAAACACGACGCCTTTTTATAGAAGAAAGAGTTTTTTGGGTACGTATTATTGTTCCAGGAAGTTCTTCAAATGTATTCAAAATCTTTCTCCAACAAAACTACAGTTTTAGCGCTAGCCAAGAAGGGCAAAGTTCACTATTTAACAAACAACAGTTGAATAAACTGCAATAAAAAAAAGAGGCTGTCTAAGAAGTATCGTTTCTGTCATTTTCGGCTTTGATGCGAGAATGACATTTCGAACTTATCAGATAGCCCCTTATAAAACTTTTAATATTTCTATTAAAAGTTCACACTATTATTCCATTTCAAAATCGTCTGGATATTCAGCTGTGTGGTAAACGTTCTGAACATCGTCATTGTCTTCGAGACGGTCAATAAGTTTCTGTACTTTAGCAGCTGTATCCTTATCAACAGCAGTGTAAGCATCTGGAACCATTCCTACGTCAGCAGAAAGAGTTTCAAAGCCTTTTGCTGCAAGAGCATCTGCAACAGCAGAGAATGCATCTGGAGCAGTTGTAACTGTAATAACTCCGTCTTCGTTTACGATGTCATCAGCACCAGCTTCGAGAGCTGTTTCCATAACTTCGTCTTCGTTTACTTTTTCAGCATCAAGTTCGATTGTACCCTTGCGCTGGAACATGCGACTTACAGAACCAGAAGTTCCGAGGTTTCCGCCTGATTTTGTAAAGATGTTGCGAACATCAGCTGCAGCACGATTGTGGTTATCTGTAAGAACTTCAACCATTACAGCAACTCCGCCTGGAGCGTATCCTTCGTATACAAGTTCTTCGTAAGATGTTGCACCGTCTTCACCAGTACCTTTTTTGATAGCACGTTCAATGTTATCTTTTGGCATGTTGGCTGCACGAGCTTTAATGATTACAGTGCGAAGGCGTGGGTTTGAGTTAGGATCTCCACCACCCATTCTTGCGGCAATTG
This sequence comes from Lachnospiraceae bacterium, assembly GCA_963651875.1. GTDB lineage: Bacteria > Spirochaetota > Spirochaetia > Treponematales > Treponemataceae > Treponema_D. Next base: position 3,099 of record CAVJSA010000051.1, read on the forward strand.
AAATTTCCTTAATGAATTTTGTAAAAAGCTTACCGCGTTTAGCATCTGCAATACCTTTTGCATGTTTAATGGTTGCCCATTTACTGTGTCCTGACATGATAACTCCTATAAAAAGCCATCTAAAATTTAACAATGACTTTAATATGTAACAAACTAATTTCGATTTTGTAGTTTATCATAAAAGCAAATCGTTTATCAACTACAGAGCAAAAAATCTGTAAACCAATAATTTTATTTTTTTTATTTCTTAAGAAGTCCCTTTAGTGCACTAGAAGCAGCCTGACCAGCCTTGTCTTTTGCACCACTCGCCATCTGTTTCTTAAGTTCATCCTGTTTTTGAGACAGCTGTTTTTGAATTGAATCAAAACCTGCCTTTTGTCCATTCAACTGACTGGAAATATCAGTAAACTGAGAAATATATTTTGACGCAGTTTCGGAAGAACCAAGCTGTTCGTTTAATTTTTCCATTGCCTGTTCCTTTACGTTTGCCATTTCCTTGTTTGCAACATTTTTAAGGGCATCGGCTAAAAGAGTGTCAAAATTTGTGTCGATATTCATTCCAACGCCTTTTGATTCACTAAAAGAAACTTTTGCTCCAGCGCTAAAAGTTTTTATAGAAGCAAGGGCATTTGTGTAGATTCTCGTTGCAGTTTCAGAACCAAGGTCTCCGCCAGTAACAGCCACAGGGGACATATTCAATTTAGCGTTTCCACTAAAACTAAAATCAGAATCTGCAGAAAGGCTAGCCGTTAAAGTTGATTTTCCATCAAATTTTGGAACAATATCAGAGCCACTTGATTTTGACAAATCTAAAACAAGCGGAAAGTTCTTACCCGAATAAGAAGCGGCAACAAGTGGAGAAGTTGAAGCAGAACGGGCATCAACGGTAAGGTTTGCAAGATGCGTGCAGGAATCTTTTGCAACAGAACCTTTTACGATCCATGGCTCACCGCGTTTATTCATGTCACTAGAAATATTTGTTGCAGAAATATCAATTCCATTACCAGAACCGTGGATATTTTCGATAAGGAGTTTTGGAACTGTGTCTTTTTTCCAGTAAACATAACGGCCAGCATAACGTTTACTTTCTTTTTTTGCAGCTTTGACAGCATTTTTATTTGTTTCTTTAGCTTCTTTAGAATTTGAAGAAGACGACTTCATCGAAGAAGCATAAGTTATAAGCTTTTTTAAATACGGATAATATTCACCTAAAAGTGCAAATCCAGCCTGATTTACAGTGTCGCTTACGGCAGCTTTTGCCTTGCTTACATCAAGCACAGAAAGTTGAGAAGAAAGAAGAGCTTTATCATTAGCAACAGCATCATTCAATTTTTGCTGAAGAAGTTTTACTTTTTTCTGGTCAGAGTCAAAAGAAGAAAGAGTTTTTTCAAAATTTGATTTTGAATTTTTTACTGTTGTCGTAGCTTCTTCAATCTGTTTTAAAAGAGCAGGAATCTCTGCTGCCTTTACATTTGAAACATTTAAGTTTGTAAGTGACTTTGTAGCTGTCTGAAGCTGTTCAACACTCTTTTTTAATTCTTCCGGTTTGTTTTTCCAGGTTTCTACGAGTGTTTTTAATTCTTCTTCAACTTCTTTTGCAACTTTTTGAGACTGCAGATTGTCCTTTACATTAGAAACAATTGCATTTGGATCATACATTGCAAAAAGGTCTGTAATTGCCTTTTTTGCTGCCTCTGGATCTGTTCCAGCTTTTTCTTTTAAAGAAGCATAAAATCCGCTTGAATCATTTTTTTCTGCCTTTTGTTTTTCAGTTTTTTGCTTAATTGCAATTTTTCCGCTGGACTTGCGCTCTGTTCCTGTTTTTATTCCGGTAACTTCGATATTTTGAGCATGGAATTTTGCACGTAACAAGTCAGACAGATTAAAATGAAGGTCAAGTTTTTCAAATTCAAAAATATTTTTAAACTCGTCGCTAGAAGAAGCCTGAGCAAGATTTTTTACAGTAATCTGAGCCCCGAAAATTTCAACATTTACAGAGCCGACATCGCATTTTGCTCCAAAAATTCCCTGCATGGAAGAAACAATTGCCATTTTTGCTACAGGATTTTTAAAGAAAGTTACGGTAACTCCAATTCCTGCAATTACAACAACAACGGCTGCAAAAGGAACAACCTTAAAGCGACCTTTATTGCCCTTAATTTCTTTTGCAAGTGTTTTTAAGCGTTTTATTTCTTTTTTTGTAAACAGGCTTTCTTTAGAAACAGCTAAAACCTCATTGCCTTTTTTGTCTTTTGAATTTTTAAAAAGCCCTGCAACATAAGTTTTGTCAGCTGCAATATAAAGTTTTTTGTTAATTTTATTTTCAAAAGCCTTCTGAGTGTAATTTTTCTTAAAAAGTGTAGGCAATTTTTTATAGCCAAGTTTTTTTTCTATTTTTGGTGTTTTTTGTTTTTTTTCTTTTGACTTTAAAACTGTTTTTTTAGGTTCTTTTTTTTCTGACATTAGTTCTCTCCTGCCATAGAAGCAATTTTTGCAATAAGAGGAATTTTATTTATAACTTTTAAGATTTTTGAATTACGGATAAAGTTTGCCGCATATTTTCGCCATACAAAAATCAAAAGGCGGGCAATAAAATACAACGGAATATAAGCAATCAAAGAACAGAGAAAACTTCCCATAACTACTGTGTTGTTGAATTTTGTAAAGGCAACAAAAGGAATGTCGAGCAGAGTTCCAAAGAAAGAAGATAAGGCTGGAATCGTAAGAAAAGAATATCCGACAGAATCAAAAAGACCATCAAATGCCGGAGAAACCGCAGCCCCGATTATAATCATTAAAAGATAGGCAGGTTTATTGATACGCACAAAAAGAATAAAGACAAAAACCAGATACCATAAAAGATTATTTTTTGGCATAAGACCAAGAATTGCACCGCAGGCAAAGGCGTGTGCAATTTCGCCAGGATTTACGTTACCACTAAACGCTTTTAAGAGTTTTATTATTTTTTTTAGCATAGTGCTTTATTTTACCATATTGAATTAAATTGATACAATCAAAACAAAAAAACGAAATTATTTTAAGGCTCTTATGGAACACTCAACTTTTATTATTGCAGAAATCGGAACTTCGCATGGCGGAAATTTTAACAAGGCTGTCGAACTTATGGATCAGGCAATACAAGCCGGAGCAGACGCCGTAAAGTTTCAGTGGGTGTATGCGGACGAAATTCTCCACCCGGACACGGGTTTTGTTGAACTTCCTGGCGGAAGAGTGAGCCTTTATGAAAGATTTAAAGCCCTAGAAGTAAAAAGTGATTTTTTTAAAAAGTGTGCCAGCTATGCTCATTCAAAAAATGTAAAATTTGTATGCTCTCCTTTTGGGCTTCGTTCCTTAAAAGAGCTTTTAGAAATTGAAGTTGATTATGTAAAAATTGCAAGCCCGGAATTAAATCACTTTCCGATGCTAAAAACCCTTGCTTCTTACAGGCAAAACCAAATAAAAGACGGCAATAAAGCAGTTCCGGTAATAATTTCGAGCGGAGTTTCGACAAAAAAAGACATAGAAGACGCAATAAAAATTCTTGGGACAGATGGCATTACCCTTCTCCACTGCATTACGTTTTATCCGGCACCAGAAGAAGAATACAATTTAAGGTTAATTAAAAATCTGGCGGAAAGTTTAAAAATAAAAACAGGCGTTAGCGACCACTCATTAGATCCAGTTTTAGTTCCGTGCCTTGCAGTAAGCCAGGGCGCTGTAATGATTGAAAAACACATTACACTAAGCAAAGAAACAGACGGTTTAGACGATCCTGTAGCACTTACGCCGGAGCAGTTTGCCTATATGTGCCATACAGTACATCAAAGCGATGCCGTAATGCGCCATTACGGAGTACAAAAAGGCGAAAAAGAAATTATCCGTCAAATGAGCGAAAGTTTTGGAGAAGAAAGAGTAGAAAAAATATTAGGTGACGGAATAAAAAAACTTGCCCCGTCCGAAGAAAAAAACTACGGGCGCACAAACAGAAGCATTCATTTTATGAGAGCAATGAAAAAAGGTGAAAAAATAACAGAAAGCGACGTTGCTGTTTTACGAACCGAAAAAGTTTTAACCCCCGGAATAAGCCCAGAGTTTTTAGACAAAGTAATCGGCTCAACCCTAAAAAAAGATGTAAAAAATGGCAAGGGAGTTTTATTCAGTGATTTTGAATAAACAGACTGGCTGCGATAAAACAAATCCTAGCTCGGATAGTAGTGGCGCCGGAGGCGTTGCGCAGCAATGAAGCGTAAGCGGAACCACGGATAGCCGGTTATAGAGCAGGACAAGGCGCAAGCAGAAAGTTAACAGGATAGCATTTTATTGCGCTCCAAAAGAAAAAAAGAAAAATCTTTCATTTGTACAAACAGCAGTTTTTTTATATTATTTGACTATTATGGCAAACTTAATTGAACCGCGCGTACTCAAAGGGTTCCGCGACATTTTACCGGAAAACGAAATTGAACGTTCCGGACTGATTGGAAAAATTACAAAGGTTTACAGATCATACGGCTTTGTTCCGATTGATACTCCTGTACTTGAATATTCAGAAATTCTTTTAAGAAAATCTAACGGCGAAACTGAAAAACAGGTTTTCCGCTTTTTAGACAATGGAAAGCGTGACGTTGCACTTCGTTTTGACCTTACAGTTCCTTTTGCCCGTTTTACGGCAGAACACGAAAGCGAACTTTATTTTCCGTTTAAGCGCTACCACCTGGCAAAGGTCTGGCGTGGAGAAAAACCACAGGCTGGACGCTACCGCGAATTTATTCAGTGCGACATTGACACTGTTGGTTCGGATTCGGCAGCAGCAGATTTTGAAATTTTGAGCATAATGAAAGCTGCCCTTGCAGAAATTGGAGTTACAGATATTACAATCCACGTAAACCATCGTGGAATTTTTAACAGATTTCTTGCAAAGCTTGGAGTTGCAGAAAAGTCAGAAGATATTTTGCGCTCTGTTGATAAACTTGCAAAGGTCGGCAAGGAAGAAGTAAAAAAAGAACTTATTGAATACACCGGCTCGCAGGAAAAGGCTGAAGAAATTTTAAAATATATTTCAGGTGCACAGGATTTTGATTCAACACTTAATATGATTGAACAGATGGCAGGCGGACAGGACAGCGACAGTCAGCGCATGCGCGATATTTACGAAATGATGAAGGCTGCAGGAATTGAAGCAACCTACGTTCTTGATCCTTCTATTACGCGCGGACTTGACTACTACACAGGCGTTGTTTACGAAACGTTCTTAAATGAACTGCCGTCGATTGGTTCTGTATGTTCTGGCGGACGCTACGACAATCTTGCAGGCCTTTACACAAAAACAAAGCTGCCAGGAGTTGGAGCTTCTATCGGACTTGACCGCCTGATTGCAGGTCTTGAACAGCTTGGAAAAACTTCTCACCGCGGAAGTTATCTTGATGCTGAAATTTACTGTATGGACAAAAATCTGTCTGTGCACTACCAGGGAGTTGCAGCAAAACTCAGGGCAAAGGGCATTAATGTTGAAGTATTCCCGGAAGCAAAAAAAATGGGCCAGCAGTATGCAGTTACAGAAGCAAAGACTGTTCCATGGGGAATTTTAATCGGCACAAACGAAGCCGAAAAAAATGTCCTTACCTTAAAAAAACTTGCAACCAGACAGCAGTTTGAAAATCTTACAGTTGAACAGGCTGCACAGAAAATTCTTGAAGAAAAACAGTAAATGTCATTCTCCGGCTTGACCGGGGAATCTTTTTTACACTGGATTGCTAGATCAAAACCGACAATAAAAAACGTTGCGCTACTTGAGATAAAAGACAGCGCAACGTTTTTTTATTTTAATTAAGCTGAGTTCTTGCAGTTTCGGCTTTTAGCATATTTGAATATATTTTTGCGCCACTTCCTGCAATCCACCCTTCCTGTACAAAATACCAGTTTTCAAAAACGTCGTCTGTTTTTATTACGGAAGAGCCTTCTAATTTGCGGATTTCTCCACGTCTAAGATGTCCGGTAACTTCCGATTCGTAATCCGGCTCTTTATAGCAGGCAGCATAAGGAGAAGTAACTAAAAGCCACTCTACTCCAGGCTCAAGAGCATCTTTTGCCAATGGCTGAAAACTTATTTCTTCATTTTTTTTTGAGCAGGAAGACAAACTAAACAGGCAGGCAGAAACAAAAAGAAAAACAAAAAACTTTTTCATAAACTTTATTTTATAGCTTAAAGTGTTGAAGCTAAAAATTTGCAAACCTGAGGATAAATAAGCATGTCAGAATCAACAAAATTAAGTGAAGGAATTTCTGCAAGTTTCGCCCAGCGGTATTCTGAATGTTCTGTAAGAACGAATTTTTGAGTTAAGCCGTTATGCGGAAGATGAACAAGGTAAGCGCAAAGAGTAAAATCGTCTCCGTTGTGTTTAAAAGTTGCTTCTCCAATTTTTTGTCCAACGCTTACTTCGACTCCAAATTCTTCGTTAAACTCGCGGATAATGGCCTGCTCGTCTGTTTCACCTTCTTCAACTTTTCCACCAGGAAATTCCCATCTTCCGCCCATCTGTCCGACAGGATTTCTGTGAGCAATAAAAATTTTTTTACCGTCAAAAGCGATACAGGCAATTGATTTTTTATTCATATTTTTTCTCCATAACCGCGGCAAAACTTTGTGAGCTAAAAACGGCACAGCCCCTCTTGCCCTCAATATTCAAGTTGAAATTCAACTTACAGGAAAAGAACCCGCGGAAAAATAAAATGCAGGACACCTGCAATAATGCAGAAAATTCCAAGATACTTTCTGCCGTTTATAAAAACAGTATTAAGCACAGAAGGAAGTTTTACTTCTGTTGTAGATTTTTGAATATAATATTCAACTAAAAGCGCAAAACAGGCAGCAAGCCCTGCAATAGCTGGAATTAAATCGCCAATAACCGGAACATCGTTTTGAATTGTCGAAAGAAGTTTTAAGATTCCGACAAGCCCGGAAAGAATTGCAATAACCAGGCGGAATGTCATATCATCAAAAAAAGTTCCTTTTGAATTTATTGCAAAAGAAAGTTTTTTGTCAAAAACAGAATCGTCGCTTTCTGTATTTTTGTCAGAATCTTCTATGCTGTCGCTAGAATTTTCAAAATCGTTTTTTTCGTTCTCCGGAAAAACAGTATTTTTTGATGTAAAATCAGTAGCATAAACTAAAATTAAGCCTGCAATAACATTCAGCAGGATTGAAAGAAAATAAAACTGCAGCATTTATACCTCCATTCTAAAATGACGCCACCGTAAAAAACTTAACGTTTGTCTACAGTGGCAGTCAATTCAAGAACTTTTTTATCTATCTCAATTTCTGTTATGACATAAAATATATCATAATCGTTGTAAGTTGTCCGTAAAAAATCCTCTTTTCCTTCGTAAACGGCTAAGCCGGCACTTTCGTAAACAATATTTTTTTCGCTATCAAGGAATTTAAAAATTACATCAATATTTTTGCCTGTGTTAGCCTTATATTTTTTTGAAGGTTCTTCGAACTTTAGGCTTGCGTAAACTTTTTCTTCAAAAGAAAAGGCTGTAAGTTCAAAAGGAATTTCTGATAAAGTGCCTTCGTTTCTTTTATTAAAAATTCCAAGAAAAATAACCAGAACAAAGCACATAATCATTGCAACAAAGGCAAAACGGTTTGTTTTTGTTGCAACTAATGCTTTAAAAAGTCCGGGCTTAAAAACCTTAAAGTTTCCGTTGTATAAATCCTGAACATTTTTTGGAGCATGCTTTAAGCGTTCCTGGCGGTTGTAGTAAAAAACCATTTTTTCTTCGTCGCTTTCGCCATGTCCTTCGCTGATTTTGTTAAAATCCATTCAATTTCCTAAAGTTTAATTTAAAATACTTCCGACGAGAGAATCTGTGCGCCACCAGACAACTTCTGCCCTGTCTTTTTTTATGTAAAGTGCGCTGATAATTCCGTTGCCACTTAATCCAAGCGAATAATAAAGCACTTCGCTGTGGTCTACAGGAAGCGAGCGTTTTAAGATTCTCTGTCCGTTTGGCTGAACCATCTGTATTAAATAACCTTTTTCCACTGGAACAGAAAAGAAAAACCACCCGCCGTCAGTTACGCCTAAAAAGTTAAAAGGAATATAAAAAACTTCTTTACTTAAGTTTGAAGAAACTGATTCTTCGTGAGGAGGAATATCAAGACCTTCTTCGTAAAGCCCGGTTTCTGCATTGAGCGGATAAAGCATTGTTTTTTCGTAATCAATTCCAGACTGAACCTTTGTAGCCGGATCAAGGTAAGTTTGAAAATAATTTACCTGAACATAAAGTTTGTGCTCTAAATTGTCAGGAATTACGTTTTCGATAGAAAGATAGCCGGCAGTTTCTGAATCCTGCATTCCCTTTAATTTTGGAACGGCGTTTTCATTAAAAGGAATCGTGTACAAAAGGAATCCTGAATTATTAAACCAGTAAACAAGCGGACCTTCGTTAGACTCGCAGATTACGACAAGTTCATTGTTTTTTGTAGCATAAATGTTTTTTATAAACGGAAAAGGAGTTCCGCCCGGGCCCTGCTGTCCTAAATAGTCGATAAAAGAGCCGTCGCTGTTAAAACGAAGGACGATATAATTTAATAAAAGCCGGTTTTGAGTGTCATTTTCCTGCCTTTCTGCAGGAAGAACGTCAACAGCATAAAGGCATTTTCTTGAATCCACAGCCAATGGACCAGGATTATTAAAAGGATATTCAATTGCTTTTTTGGTTGAATTAACCAATTCGGAATCTTCGGTAGCTGAAGAAGCAAAAGAAGGCGCTTTTGTGTTTTCGCTGTTGTAGTAGAGCGTTAAAAGGTCGCCGTAAGAGTTTAATTCCATGATTTTTTTAGACTCGCCGTTTGCAATATAAAAAAATCCGTCAATCATGGTCATGTAAGTATTTACACTGCCATAAGAACTTAAATTAAAAAGATTTAATTCGTCTTCGAAACTTCCATAATTTATTGTAAAAAGTTCTTTTTCGGAAATTGAAGCAACCCCGTTTGTTCTTGTGCAGGAATTCAAAAGAAAAAGGGCAAAAGCCGAGCATACAAAGCAGGCACGTTTAAAACATTTATGCATAGCGTATAAAAGATATTAAATTGAATTAAGAGCGTCAACGTTGCAAAAATCCCCCTACGCCGGATAGTAACGGCGCCGCAGGCGTTCTTTTGTCCTCCTGCCAGGCAGGAGGGCAAAAGAATGAAGCGAACAGCGGAACCGTGGATAGCCGGAAACACGTCCTGAAAAAAAAAATAAAAAAATCAAAACTAGTCAATTTTTTACAGTTTTTTTCCTATTCGTTACGGTGATTTTTTTGTATATTATAAACATTATGTTAGACAAAATTTTTACTGCGATTTTCGGTTCGCAAAATGAACGTGATGTAAAAAAATTAAGACCGATAGTTGAACTTGTTAATGCAAAAGAAGAATGGGCAAAATCTTTAGCCCCAGAAGACTTTCCTAAACAGACACAGATTTTTAAGGAACGACTTTCTAAGGGAGAATCCCTCGACGACATTTTACCAGAAGCCTTTGCACTGTGCCGCGAAGCTGCTTTCCGTGTTCGTGGAGAAAGGGCTTACGATGTTCAGATAATGGGTTCTATAAACCTGCACATGGGCCGCATTACAGAAATGAAAACCGGTGAAGGAAAAACCCTCGTTGCTGTTGCTCCTTCTTACCTTAACGCGCTTACCGGAAAAGGCGTTCATGTTGTAACTGTAAACGACTACCTTGCAGAACGCGATGCAAACACAATGCGTCCAGTTTTTGCATATCTCGGCTGTACGGTTGGTGCAATTCTTTCGAGCATGGACAACGAAGCACGCCGCGAAGCCTATGCCTGCGACATTACTTACGGAACAAACAACGAATTTGGTTTTGACTACCTGCGCGACAACATGCAGGTAGAATTAAAACGCAAGGTTCAGAGAGGATTTAACTATTGTATCGTTGACGAAATCGACTCGATTCTTATCGATGAAGCCCGCACACCTTTGATTATTTCAGGAGCCGGCGAAGACGACACATACAAATATTACGAAGTTGACAAATACGTTGGCGAATTTACAGAAGTAAAAAAAGATCCTGCAACCGACGACTATCCGGACGAAGTTCAAATGACTCCGGAAGAAAGAGCTGCAATGGAAGGCGACTACAAGATTGACGAAAAGTCAAAGCGCATTTCGTTTACAGACAAAGGTATGGATCATATTGAAAGAATCCTTCATCAGCACAATTTGATCCAGGCAGGAACAAAACTCCAGGACGAACAGAACTTTGAATTCCTGCATTACTTTACACAGGCTCTCAGAGCTCACCTCCTCTATCAGAACGACGTTGACTACGTTGTAAAAGAAGGACAGGTTCAAATCGTAGACGAGTTTACAGGACGTATTCTCGAAGGAAGACGTTATTCTGACGGTCTGCACCAGGCAATCGAAGCCAAAGAACATGTAAAAATCGCACAGCGCAACCGCACAATGGCAACCGTAACATTCCAGAACTTTTTTAGAATGTACGACAAACTTTCTGGTATGACAGGTACAGCGCAGACAGAAGCTGTTGAATTTGCAAAAATCTACAAACTCGACGTTGTTGCAATTCCAACAAATCTGCCGGTTGCCCGCGTAGACGAACAGGACGAAGTTTACTTAAACGAAGAAGACAAGTGGCACGCAATCGTAAAAGAAATTAAGGCAGCCCACGAAAAAGGACAGCCAATCCTTGTAGGTACAGTTTCTGTCGAAAAATCAGAACATCTTTCTGCCCTCCTTACCCAGGCTGGAATAAGACACGAAGTTTTAAATGCCAAAAACCATGCCCGCGAAGCTTTAATCATTGCAGAAGCCGGTGCAAAGGGTGCCGTAACAGTTGCAACAAATATGGCTGGTCGCGGTACAGATATTAAGCTCGGCGGAAGTTACGAAACAAGAGCCGTAAAGAGAGCTGGAACAAATGCAACTCCAGAACAGTTAAAGGAAGCCGTAGCAATCGAAAAAGAAAAATGGCTTAAAGATTACGAAGAAGTAAAATCTCTCGGTGGACTTTACGTTATCGGCTCAGAACGCCACGAATCCCGCCGCATCGACAACCAGCTGCGCGGACGTTCAGGCCGTCAGGGCGACCCTGGACGTTCAAAGTTCTTTATTTCCATGGACGACGATCTTATGCGATTGTTCGGTGGAGAAAGAATGAAGCACATAATGACAAAAATCGGCATGGAACCAGGCGAGCCGATTTATCACCCGTGGCTTACAAAAGGAATCGAAAACGCTCAGAAAAAAGTAGAAGAGCGCAACTTTGAAATCCGTAAAAACCTGATCGACTACGACGACGTATTAAACGATCAGCGCGAGTTTATCTATGAACAGCGCGACGGCATCCTCAGTGACGACAAACTTTCAGAAAGAATCATGTCAACAGCCCGCGACTATCTTGAGCAGTGGTTTAGTGACTATTCGCACAACCGAAAAGAAGGCCTTACAACTCTTTTAAATCAGATCCGCGAAAACTTTGGAGTTCAACTGCCGGCACAGGACACAACACTCGACAGCGTACTTGCCCTGCTGCAGAACGACATTACAGAAAAAGAAAGCTTAGTTGGCCACGAGCAGTTCAATATGTTTATCCGCTATCAGTATCTGCAGTTAATCGACAGAAAGTGGCTCGACCAGCTTGAATTTCTTGATGGATTGAGGGAAGCAGTTCACCTGCGCTCTTATTCTTCAAAGAATCCGCTGACAGAATACAAGATTGACGGATTTAACGCTTTTGAAGAAATGATCGAAAATATCCGCCTTACAATTGCAGGCCGCGTATTTAAGGTTAGAATCCAGATTAACGCAGCTCCACAGCCGGCAGAACGCAACATTCAGATGAATGCACAGCATCAGCAGGCACAGAGCATGAGCGATCAGGCGTCTTCAAATGTAAATGCTTACAGAAGTCAGCAGGAAGCAAGCCGTGTTATGGCAAACGGACGACAGGGACAAAGCGTAACCGTAAGAAGAACGATTCCAAAAGTTGGACGAAACGATCCTTGTCCATGCGGAAGTGGCAAAAAATACAAACAGTGCCACGGAAGATAAAAATTAACTAAAAAAAATTGAGCCTTTACCGTTGGTAATTCAAGGGTAAAGGCTTTTTTTTACTTTGGGCGTTCCCGCCACTAAAGTGGCGGTCAGGCTATTCGTGGTTCCGGCGACTGTCGCGCCTGCAGTGCTGCGCACCCGCTTACGCGGCCACTACTATCCTTAACGCGCTTCGGTTAAATGAACATTTCTTCTAAAAATGCTTCTAAAGATTTTTCTTGCAAGAGGTCCTGCTAAAAACAGCTGAACCGGCAGAGCCATTAAAAAGTTTCTGCAGTAAGTTGTCATGTAATCTGGAATAAAATTTTTTGTAAAACCGTAGCCGTGCCAAACGCCAAGTATACTTGCAAGGGCAACCTGAAAAACAACAGTAAAAATCTGGATTGCAAAAATAATAAAAATCGGGCGGTCAGTTCCACGAACAATCTTAAAAGCAAAATGCTTTGCAAGCGGACTAGAAATAAAAAAGGCACAAAGTCCGATTATTACAAATTCAAACCACATAGATTTTAGCGAAATTAAAAAAGTAAGATTTACAAACTGCCCCGACGCAAGAACAGTATTGTAAAGAGTCATAATGTAGACCATTAGAAAGGCAGTTACTGCAGTAAAAACCACAGATTCAAATTTAGTTTCCGGCATAATTCCCCCAAAACAAAAAAAAAGCCCTGCAGGAGCATACACCTGCAAGGCTCATAAAAAATTTAATAGTGGAATAAATTTAGCATTTTCAAAAAAAACTGTCAAATAAGTGGCCAAGTCCTGATTTTGTAAAAAGCATAAAAAAGTGTTGCAAAAATAAACTGGTCAAGTTGCAATTTTTGCAAAGTTTTATTTTAAGATTTTTCCTAGTATTTTTTCCGCCATAGACTTTGCTTCTGAAAATCCTGTTCCCGATAATTCATCCGCAGAATCTAAAAGAGCTTTTTTGACACCTTTATAAACTTCATCATAAATCTTCATTGCAATTTTAGAACCAAGAGCACAGTTTTTAGATTCTTTTTCAAAATCAGCCTTTGTAATCTGGTTTACATTCTGTTTGCCGTTTATACTTACTGACATTTCCTCAGTACAACTTTCATAAATCCTTGTGCAGATAACATCGTAGAATGGAGCAAGACGAATCGAAGATAAATCTTTACTATAAATTAAAGAACTATTCTTTATGTGATTATCTGTATTGCCAATAATGCAGTTAAAAACGGTTCGTCGCCACAACTTAAGAATATCATCAATTGGATTTGAAGAATATTTTTGAAGCAAATCGAACATTCTTTTTAAGTAGCCCTCGCCTGTTTTTTCATATTTATCAGATGATTTTATTCCTAAAGCCTGCGCAAAATCTTCCTGATGCAGACGATAAGGAATTTTCAATCCATCAATCATTCTTGAATCATTATCAAAAATTCGGTCAAACCGTTTGGTCGCAAAAAGAACATTATCATCATTTTGGTTTTTCTTTTGCACCTTAAGAATAAAACTTTCCGGTATTTCTATTCCAAGTTTCTGGGCAGTAAGAAGACAGAGCTGCTCATTTAATACAATACTTTTGTAGCGAACATGGCTTTGTTTTACAATATGCGTGCTTGGAGCAGCCCCCTGCGGCTTATACCACTTGTCAGCAGATTGTTCATAATACAGACCGACTTTACCAGATGCTCCAGCCAAAGAAAGATGACTTTTTATAACAATCTCCGCTGATTTTCCAGCACCTTCCTTTGCAAGTTCTCCGATTTCTTTGACTGTCAAAGGCAAATAACCATTTTTTACAGAAGCCATTCCTTCGTCTATAATCTGAATAGCTCCAAGACATTCACTTCCAAGTTCCCGAAGGATAGATATATAATCATCCGGGGAAGCATGAATATTTTCTGCCACACACTGACGTGTAAAGCCTTCTGGCAAGAGTCCGTCAAAAAAAGTTTTAGTTTCATCGGAATCAAAATTCTTTTTTGATAATGGCAGACTTAATGAAATGGCTCTTGCTACAGGAGAAGAAACAAAGAAATCATCATAAGAAAAAACTGCATCCTTAAAACTGTTTCCTGTAATACGTCCCACCTGAATAAAACGGCCATCGATTTCTATTTGTACTTTAAGGTTCAAGCTGTTCATCTAGTTTCTTGCCTCTACCTTCAGATTCAGCCCTAAAAGATTCATAATATGCAGTGTTTTTCCAATTTCGCAGGTTGCTTTTCCATTTTCAAGATCGGACAAAAAACTCATGCTAAAACCAGTGATTTCAGAAATATACTTCTGCGTGTATGACAATTCTTTACGACGATTGCGTATTGTCTGACCTAATACGACAGAATCATTTACCTGCATAGAATCTCCCATGGATAAAGTCGAACGGCTAAATTCTATATTTACAAAGCAAAATATAGGCATTCGGCTTTATTTTTCGTTTTTTACAGTATTATAGCCGAACGGCGTTGTCAATTGAATCAGAGAAAAAAATTCTACATTGACAATAGATTTGTAAAAAGATATTTTCTTCGCAAGGCAAGCAAGACTCTCTCAATCATGCCGATAAAAGCCTCAAAAGCATTTTAAAATTTGTCTATTAAATCCACAAATTTATTTTTATTATATCGCTCAAAAAATTCGTCCGCGGAACTTTGTTTTTGCTTTACAGAAATACTTTTCCAGTTGGTTAAAAGGCCTGCAAAGTTTTGTGCAAGCCTTTTTTCTGATGTGCTTGCTTCAAAAAAGAGTGGATTTTTTGAGTTATCTTCAATTCCTTCAAAAGCGACCTCTGTTCCGATTACAGGAGTTCCGGAAGAAAGAGAGTCTATGACTTTTACTTTTACGCCGGC
>CAVJSA010000052.1:0-17964 GCA_963651875.1 Lachnospiraceae bacterium
ATTTTTATAAATATTACAGATGAATTGTTTCTACCATGTAGCGGATACAGGTTCCTGTTTTATCTTCCAGTTGTTTTTCTACGATAAATACAAGGTTTCTTCCTGATTTATCGCTAAAAATCCGGTTAATCGTATAATTTGTAACGCCTTTACGCTTAATGTCAGGATTTCCGACAATATTGTGGCTTATTACAGTTCCGTTTTCTTCCTGCTTTTCGAGGGAAATAAAGAACGACGATTTACATTTTTCGCCTTCACCCTCAACATTTTTTACAAGTTTTATGTGATAGTAAATATTTTTTTCTGCGCTCGAACCTTCAAAATCCTTAAAAACTATTTCTCCAGTCGAAGAAGGCAGTTCCCTTGTAAACAAAAGGTTGTCAGCATCTGCTTTTTTTAGTTCGTATTTTTTTAACTTCCAGCTTACTTTTTTCTGCAAGTCTTCAAAAACTTCTTTTCCACTCTTTTTTTGAGTTGCTTCAGACGGAAGAGTTCTAAAAACTTCTCCGTCAATCCAGTCGTTTTTTTCTATATCTACACAGTAAATTTCAGCATATCCCTGAAAACTTTTATCGGTCTTTCCATATTCACCAAAAACATAGGTTTTACCGTCCTGAGAAAGTCCAAGGTCAACAAAAGCTGCAGCATCTCCCGCAAACGAAAGCGAAATTGTCGCAAAAATCGTAAATAATGTTAAAAGCTGCTTTTTCATTTTTTCCCCCACTACAAGGCGCTCTTTAATTCAATTAAAAAGAGAATTTGATTCAACTTCCCTTTTATTTTCGGATTTTATTTTACAAGTCTTTACTTAATTTTTGATTGCTTTTAATATTTTGCTCATGACTCTAAAGGCACGTAACCACATAATGCAGATTTTTCTTGGATTTTCGCTTTTCTGCATTGCAAGTGCGCTGGTGTTTTTTATTATTGCCCTCGTAAACAAAGCAATTACTCCGCCACCAGACTTAAGAATTCCTCATTTTATGACAAAAGTTCCG
Source organism: Lachnospiraceae bacterium (assembly GCA_963651875.1). GTDB lineage: Bacteria > Spirochaetota > Spirochaetia > Treponematales > Treponemataceae > Treponema_D. Next base: position 999 of record CAVJSA010000052.1, read on the forward strand.
TTTCTTAAGTACAGTTTTACGGCAACAATGATTTCAATCTGCCTGATCGTAATTTATGTTCCGGCAACAACTTTTTTTTCGCTCAAGTTCTTTCAAAACACTCAGTCAACAGAAATTGTCTTTTTTCTTGCATTTTTAACCGGTTGCCTTTGCGAAGGCGTACGCTTTTTAACACCGCTTTTTGGACTCTGGTCAACTTTTTCGGATCTGCTTTTTTTCTGCGGAAGAATCATTTTTACAGGACGGCTTTTATGCCCTTTGAGTTTTCTTTTTTCCGCAATAACCAATTCTGTTGAACACCGCCAGGATATTGAACGCAACATAACGATTCTTTTTGCAGTCTGCGTTGTTTTTGCCGTAATCGTTCCAATCAACACGGCACGCATTTCTTCTGCAGGAACAATCACCTGGGGGTTTCCTGAATTGTTTTATGCTTCAAGATTTTGTTTTGCGCTCCTTGCTGCCCTTTCATTTTTAATTACAAGCATTCAGCACAATACCCGCGAATACAAAAAACTTGCACTTTCTATGTTTGTTCTCTTAACTGGTTACGGACTTTTAGTAATTGCAGACAACTTTTTCTTTATGATAAGTGGAACCATACTTTTAACAGGCGGTTCGTATATTTATTTAAAGACACTGCATTCAATTTATATGTGGCGTTAAGAACACAAAATCTGCGACAGCAAACCGATTGAAAGCGGAATACAAATATTGTCAAAATCTTTTAGCGGAAGCCCTTCTATTACAGTGGCAACGAGGGCAAGAACAAAAGATAACTGAGGGTTTCCTAAAACAAAAAAACTGGAAATAAAAACAGCAATAAAGCAGGTTAAGCTTCCGGCAGCAGTTTTTCCGCCGGTAAAAGGAACTTCGATATGTCCAAAGGTTTTTCCGGCAAGGCTTGCAAGACCGTCTCCAAAGGCAAGAGAAAAAATTCCGGCAGTTGAATAAGGTTCACTGCAAAAAAATGAACACAGTAAAACTCCGCAGACAAGGGTTACAGGGCCAAGCACAAACTTATTATTATCCCGCGCACGCGCCGCAGCTACTGTCACTGAACTTACAAGCGGAACAGAAATTCCTTTTAGTCTTAAAATTTCAGAAACTGAATAAAAAAATCCTGAGAGCAAAAGGCAGACAATAGTTGGAATTCTATAAAAATGAAGAAAAAGAGGAACAAAAGCAACACAGATATGAATTGTCTTTCTAAAAACTTCTTTTTTTAATGCGATGAGATGTTTTTTTATTTCAATTCCAATCCGCGGACAAAACATTTTTACTCCAAAAAATCAGTCTATTCGAGAACTTTTTCGCCAGTCAGAGTTTTTGGAATCGCTGTATAAATTGCCGGTTCAAACTCTGCCATCGAAGCTGTAATATATTTTGAATTCTGCAGGGCAAGGTTACTTCCACCAAGGCGAACCATTGTTTCAGGATTGCGGGTAAGAGCGTCCCATGCACGGATTGATTCGGCAAAGCAGGCAAAACTGTTTCCGTTTTTTTGACTTTTTCCAGTTCTTCTTGAAATTTTATAAAGAACAACGCCAAGGTTATTATTCACCTTAAGATACATTTCTAAAAGAGCATTGTCTTCTTCTTTCTGGTGAGGAAAAAGCATGTCATGATGAACTCTTTCGCTGTCGAGAATCGAAAGAAGCTGACTGTAAATTCCCTGGGCGGCATTATTGTTTCCACGCAAAACCAGAGCATTTGCAAGAGAAAGCAAAAGGTTTGGATCATTTTTAACTTTTTCGTAAGACTTGTTAAAAAATTCAAGAGCCGGAAGATAATTCTGTTTATTGTAGTTAATTGCTCCAATCCTGAAATTTATTCCAGGAGTTGCGTTTTTATTTGCAACTGCCTGCTCATAATTTTTCAAAGCTGCGTCCATATCACCTGAAATAAAATATTCAATATCGCCCATATCCGCGTAAAGTTTTCCGGTATTCAAATCACCTTCAAAACCACTTCTTTCGTGTTCATTCTGGAACAAGGTAATTCCGCGGGTATAAACTTCCTGAGCTTTTATGTACTGCCGGACATCTGCAAAAAGTTCGCCTAAAATCCGGCAGGAATCAATTTCCTGGTAAACAGTCTTTTTTGTGCGGAATTCCAGCTTGTCAAAACAGTCGAGAGCAGTCTGAAGTTCGCGGCGGGCAAGTTCAAAATTTGAATTATGTTCATAATAACGCGCCATATTGTAATGAACTGTCGGATTTTGAGGTTCCAGCTTTTTAGCAATATCTAGCATTGCCTTTACATCTTCTATTTTTGCACGCCACTCTTCATCACCACGGATTAAAGGTCCATAAAGTTTGTCCAAAAGATAGCCGGAAAGTTCAGTCCAGTCTTTTGCAATGAGGGATTTTTCGCGAGGAAAGAATCTTTTCTTTAGTTCAAGTACAATTTGTAGTTTGTCGGTGCGTATATAATAACGAAGCAGGCGCGACATATAAAGGTCTGTATCTTTTGCAGATTTTGAGGTTTTTACAAGTTCAAAATAAGTGTCGCGGGCTTTGTCGTATTTTGAATTATCTGTTTCAGCCCATTCAAGGAAAATGTCGCCAAGCAAAAGTCGGGCGTCTGGATCATTTATATGATAATCGAGAACTTCGCGACGGACTGTGTTTTCTGCCTTTTCGTAATTTGCCCGGTCGTAAAGTTCCATTTCGGCCCATTCAAGTCCAGCTGGTTTGTCACTCTTAAAAACTTTAAGCGTGTTTTTATACATATTTTCGGCACGATCAAACTGTTTGTGTGCACGGTAGCCCTGGGCATACTTGTAGAACCATTTTTTTACTGAACGATATTGAACTGCCTGATTGAATTTTGCTTCTGATTGAGGATATTCGTTATTTTCAAGAAGTGTGTAGCCCTGTTTATAAAGCATGCTTGCCATTGCAGGTTTATAGATAAACAAAACTCCAGCCTGAAAAAGCAGGGCACAGATAGTAGAAATTACAACAGTTAAGATTGCGCCAGGAATAATTCTGTTTTTTAACTGATACTGAAACGACTGCTTATATGCTTCGTACTGAGCAACGGAACGTCTTTCGTAATCACGAGGAACGTCAATTGCAATGTCGAGCATTTTTTCAAGTTGAGAAGCAAGTTGACGTGCCGGAGTTTTCTTTAAGATTTTTTCTATAATCTCAAAAACTGCGTCGTCAGTAAATTCATTTTTTACAATTAAATCTTCTACTGCAAGACGAAGGTTTAAAGGATAGGCTGCAAGATTTTTTCTAAAAGTTTCGTATTCTTCTTCTGTAAGAGTATTTTTTGGTTTTGCGCCGGCCTTAGAAAAATCAACAACATCAACCTTTGGCCGTCCTTTTTTGTCAAAGGCTGCCGTTTGTGTGTCAGAAAAGCCAGGAATATTAAAATCTTCGGTATCAAGGGCAAAATCGTCGTCAGAATTATTTATTTTTGCCTCTGTCGGCTTAAATTCATCTTCTATATTTACGACAGGAGTTCCAAAATCAATGTTGTCTGCGCTTTCTAAGCCTTCTAGTGCATTGCTAAAATCTTCGGCAGGAACGTCGTCAGAAGCATCAACCGGGAGATTTAATCCATTTAAAATTTCCTGGGCTGCAGAGTCGTTTTCTGCTTCCACACTGTTCAGTTGACCTGAACTATCCAGGCCGTCTGCAGTTTCTTGAGAACCTGCGTCTTCTGCGCTTCCAAAGTTTCCGATATCGGGAATATCAAAATCGGATAAACCTAAATCTGAATTTTCGCCTGTTGATTTTTCTGTTTCCGGCTGTTCAAAAGAATCAAAAGAAAGATTTTCTTCACTTTCGTTTTTAGGCTGAGTGTCTAAAGTTTCTTCTGGAGAATTTTCCTGCGGTACGACGTTTGCTAAAATTTCGTCGGCAAGAGAGTCGTTTGCTCTATCGTCTGCAAGGTTTTCGTTTAAAGCTGTATCGACTGCTGCTGTGTCGTTTGTTGAATCAAAGGAAGTTCCAAAGTCTGAATCAAAATCAGGAAGGTCAAAATCATTAGTTTCGCTGCCTGACTTTTGCTCTGGCGAATCTTCTGCCACCTGCTCTTTAAGCGAAGAATCCATTTCAAAATCATCTTCTGGTGCGCTTCCGTCTAAGTCTGCAATTTCGTCAGGAATATCTGCATTCAGGTCGATTTCCTGCCCGTCAAAAGAAAATTCGTCGTCTAAACTTGAATTTTCGGACAGTTCACTTTCGCTCTGATCGATTTCTGGTTTTGGCTGTTCGCTTGGTTTATTTTCGTCTTCGGTTGAATCAGTTTCGTTTTTTTCGATCGAAGCAAGGTCGCTGAATTCTTCTAAATCAGGCGCAGTTGATTCTTCCTGCGTAAGTTCCTGTTCTGTGTCTAAAGGCTCTTCTTCCTGGATTTTATCTTTTGAATTTTCAGAAGCCTTTAAAAGAGCTTCTAAATCAAGGTCTTCTAACGGAGTTTCTTTCGGCGCTTCTTGCTGAGGAGTTTTTGTTTCGTCTTCGTCCAGAAATTCGCTTAAATCCGGCATGGAAGAATCTGCAGTATTTTGATTATTTAAAAGTGAATCTAAGTCAAAAGAATCTGCCGTTTCTGGTTCTTCGTCAGTAGAAAGAGAATCTAAGTCAGCAGGAATATCGTCTTTTGAATCATTTTGAGTATTGTTTTGAGAATCTGGCAAACCAAGAACAAAATCTTCTGAATCGTCTTCTTCAGAAATTCCTTCCGGGAGAGGAACGACTGCCGGTTTTTCCCCGCGTTGTGCACGAATTTTTACTTCGTCACCGATAGTCAGCATGTCATTTGCAAATTTCTTGAGTTGATTTAATCCCGGCATTTACTTTAATTTTACTCCAGATAAAAATTGATAACAAGAACACTTCTGATTTGATTTTCGGAAATCATTTTATTCATCTTTAATAATTTAATCTGATATGGGGAATAACGAAAAACTTAAAAAAGGCATTTCCCCCGGCCAGACGAGTTTTAATAAAAAATGCTTAAATCTGCCCTTTTTTTTACCGAAAATTGGAGCATGAAAAAGTCTTTTATATCTGCTTTTTTAACATTTTTTTTATTTAGTCCGCTTTTTGCAACACAAACAGTAAACACTGATTCTTACGACTACGACAATCTTGTAACGTCGGTGCGTGGAGTTCATTCTCCGATTATATCTGACGATTACATTCTTTTTACGGCAGAAAAAAATTCGCGAAGCGTGGGAATCGTTTTTGACTTTGAAAATTTCAGTAAAATTCACGCTTTTTCATTAAGAAGAACTTTTGATTCCGAAGGTGAACAGACAAATGCCTGGTATTTTTATGCTTTTAAAATTCCTCCAAAACTAAAACGTCTTTCTTACAAACTTATAATTGACGGACTTTGGACAACTGACCCGACAAACCCAAACACATTTTATGACACGGAAAATTCGCTGACGCTTTCGTATGTTGATATTCCGCAGACAAAAGCTGTCGTAACAGAAAAAACAGACAACGGCTTTACAAAATTTGTATGCACGAGTGAACCGGGACAAAAAATCCGCATTGCAGGGACTTTTACAAACTGGGACAGCTGGATTTACGAAATGCAGGAAATTTCTCCCGGAAAGTATGAATTGTCGCTTCCGCTCCCGGCTGGAACATACTATTACGCATATTTTACAGGCTTAAAAAGTTTTATAGACAAAACAAATCCGAACAAAGCCTACACCACCGACGGAAAAATAGTTTCGACAATCACGGTAAATTAACATAAATATTCAAAATGTCGGGTTTAATTAAAAAATACTGCAAATAGTCTCTTGTCGAAAAGGGATTCCCCGATCAAGTCGGGGAATGACACAGGAAGAACAAGGGGAATGACACAGGAAGTACAAGCGCAGAAACTCAGAAAATGCCTACTATTTCAATAAAAAGCGCAAAATGATACAATCGCTTTTAACGAGGTAAATTTTACTATGTATCCATTTCAGAACATTGAGCCAAAATGGCAGAAATATTGGGACGAAAATAAAACTTTTAAGGCGGTAGAGGACGAGTCTGTTCCTAAAGAAAAACGCCGCTACATTCTTGACATGTTCCCTTATCCAAGCGGAGCGGGATTGCACGTTGGACATCCGGAAGGATACACGGCAACTGACATTTATTCACGCTTTTTGCGCATGAACGGCTACAACGTTCTTCATCCGATGGGATACGACGCATTTGGACTCCCGGCAGAAAACTACGCAATCAAGACAGGAACTCATCCTGCAGAAACAACTTTTAAGAACATTGAGCATTTTACTCAGCAGATTAAGGCTCTCGGCTTTTCTTATGACTGGGACCGCGAAATTAAAACCTGCACTCCAGACTATTACAAATGGACTCAGTGGATTTTCCTTCAGCTGTACAAAAAAGGCCTTGCCTACGAAGCTCAGACTCCAATCAACTGGTGTCCTTCCTGCCTTACAGGACTTGCAAACGAGGAAGTAAAAGAAGGCCACTGCGACCGCTGCGGCGCTCAGGTTACACACAAAGTTATCAGACAGTGGATTTTAAAGATTACTGCTTATGCTGACCGCCTTTTAAGCGACCTCGACACTCTCGACTGGCCGGAAAGCGTAAAGGCAATGCAGCGCAACTGGATCGGACGCTCTGTCGGAGCTGAAGTTGACTTTACAGTTGCAGACAAAGACGGAAAGGCCACAGAACAGAAACTTACTGTTTACACAACAAGATGCGACACACTCTTTGGAGCAACTTACATGGTTGTTTCTCCGGAGCATCCTTTAATCGAAAAACTTACGACTGCTGAACAAAAAGAAGCCGTAGAAAAATACCGGGAAGAAGCCGCAAAAAAATCTGACCTTGAGCGCACCGACCTTGCAAAAACAAAGACAGGCGTTTTCTCAGGAAGCTACGCTATAAATCCTGTAAACGGCAAGCTCATTCCAATCTGGGTTGCAGATTACGTTCTTATTTCTTACGGAACAGGCGCAATCATGGCAGTTCCGGCTCACGACACACGCGACTGGGAATTTGCAAAAAAATTCAATCTTCCGATTATCGAAGTTTTAAAATCAGAAGTTGATGTTCAAAACGAAGCCTGGACACAGGACGGAATTCACGTTAATTCAGAATTCTTAAACGGACTCAACAAAAAAGACGCAATCGAAAAAATGCTCGAATTCCTTGAAGAAAAGAAAATCGGGCACAAGGCTGTAAATTACAAGCTGCGCGACTGGGTTTTCAGCCGCCAGAGATACTGGGGAGAACCGATTCCTCTCGTTCACTGCCCTTGCTGCGGAACAGTTCCAGTGCCAGAAAACGAGCTTCCTCTTGAACTTCCGGCAGTAAAAACTTACCAGCCGACAGGAACAGGCGAAAGCCCTCTTGCAGGAATCGAAAGCTGGGTAAACTGCAAATGTCCAAAATGCGGAGCCGACGCAAAGCGCGAAACAAACACAATGCCTCAGTGGGCAGGAAGCTGCTGGTATTATCTTCGCTACATTGACCCGAAAGACAATGCAAATTTCTGCGCGCCACAAAAAGAAAGTTACTGGATGCCGGTTGACCTTTACGTTGGTGGAGCCGAACACGCAGTTCTTCACCTTTTGTATGCGAGATTCTGGCACAAAGTTTTGTACGACTGCGGTGTAGTTTCTACAAAAGAGCCATTCCAGCGCCTTATAAACCAGGGAATGATTACTTCTTTTGCATTCCAGAGAAAATCAAAATCTCTCGTTGCTGTTGATGCAGTTGAAGAAAAAGACGGCAAATATTACGCAAAAGACGACGGAGAAGAACTTGAGCGCGTTGTCGCAAAAATGTCAAAATCGCTCAAAAACGTCGTAAATCCAGACGAAATGATAAAAACCTACGGAGCTGACAGCGTGCGCATGTACGAAATGTTCATGGGACCGCTCACAGTTTCTAAACCGTGGAACACTCAGGGCTTAATCGGCGTAAACCGCTTCCTCGAAAAAATCTGGAATCTGTCAGAAAAACCGATGAGCGACGTTGACATTACAGGAAAACTCGACAAAGAGCTTGCTTCTTTACGCAAAACTTACGCAAAAACAGTAAAAAAACTAACGGAAGACACAAGCAACCTCGACTTTAACGTTGCAATCAGCCAGATGATGATTTTCGTAAACGAAGCTTCAAAGTTTGACTCAATTCCAAAAGCAATGTGGGAAGGCTTTGTCTTAATACTCTCTCCATACGCTCCGCACCTTGGCGAAGAATTGTGGCAGAAACTCGGACACGAAAAGACAAACGCCTACGAAGCATGGCCGACATTCGACGAAAGCTACTGCAAGGACGACACAAAAGAGTTCCCGGTAATGATTAACGGAAAACTCCGCGCAAAGTTTGAAGCCGCAGCCGACACCGACAGCGCAACGCTCGAAGCACTGGCAAAAGAAACCGACGGCTACAAAAAGTTCACCGACGGAAAAACGGTAGCAAAAATCATCGTTGTTCCAGGCAAACTCGTAAACGTCGTTGTAAAATAAAAAACGCTTAAACGATTATAAAAAAAGCCCTTTTCCACACAATCTGTGAAGAAAAGGGCTTTTTGTTTTGGAGTCTGTCTGACAACTTCAAAATGTCATTGCAGTGTCATTGCCAGGTACGATTTTGCACATTGCGGGCACGTCTTCTAGTTCATTCCCGCACTTGGCACCTATGACATCGCCAATTTAACAAAACTTTGTCATTGCCGGACACGTCTTCTATGTCATTGCCAGACTTGACTTTTATGTCATTACAGGACTTGACTTCTATGTCATTGCCGGACTTGATCCGGCAATCTATCAATTATCGGTTCAGGTAAAAAATGACAGACACTTTTTACTCAGCCACAATTTTTTTTACTTAAAAACTAAAGCTTACATCCCTGTCGCTTGTCGGAGAATCTGTGTAAAGATTGTATGTAACTCCGTACAGTGTTTTGTAAAGGGCTGCCTGCTGTGTGTATGTTGCTTTTTTAGTTTCATCTGTTGCACTTGCGGCAAGGCTTGCATAAGAGCTGTAAGTTGAAAGGAGGCTTGTTATAAGTCCGTTTGTAGTTGCAGTCATGCTTTCGCCTTCGTCTCCCTTGTAGTGAGCAACAAACGCGTCGGTAAGCATTTCGCTTACAGTTGTTCCAGAAATGACTTCTGTGGTCAATATAGCATTGCATACAGCAGTTGCAGTATCTTCTGTTGCCATTCCCATTGTTACCAGAACGCCTGGAAGATAAGATTCAAAAAGATCGTTCATTCCGTTTCTTAAAAACTGTTCGCCGTATTCTGCAAAACTTGAATATGTTGTTCCGTTGAGTTCAAGAGAAAGGCCTTCTACAGAAGAAACATTTTCTGTTTTTGAAGTGAATGTTCTGCCATTTAAAGTTACATAGCGAACCGGGCACGGACTTGTTGCAAGAGAGCCTGTTTCAACATCATAAAACTTTTTGCCGTTTACAGTTGCCGAAGCAATATCCTGAGAATGAAAATGTCCTGTCAAAACAAGGTTCAATCCGGCAGTAGAAAGAGTTTCGCGTGTTGTCTCGTAATTGTCTTCAAGATATTCAGAAAAAATTGAGCTTTGAACTTCCGGAATATGCTCAACAAGACCGTGATGCATCATTCCAAAAGGAATTTTTCCGTCAGTAACAGCCTGCTTAATCTGAGCAGTTACCCAGGTCATTCTTGACTCTGTAACTTCTCCGCTTGTTTCCTGGCTAGGATTTTCCTTGTCGTCGTTGTATTTGCACGAATCGATTACGATAAGACGGTAGTTGTCTCCGATATTTACAGCATAAGAAAGACTGTCAGAGTCAACAGCAACAGCCTGTGAATATCCAAAGTCGTTGTAAATTTCCTTAAAATCAGAAGTAGTTATTGTTTCTACGCTTTCAGTTTCTGTTCCGTTGAATTTTACGGCATTAGCGTTTGAAATATCGTGGTTTCCGTTGATTACAAAAACACTGATTCCTGCGTTTTTAACTTCTGCTAATTTTTTTGCAAGAAGCTCATGATTCACTCTTTCGCCGTCTTTTGTAAGGTCGCCTGAAATCAAAAGATATTTTACTCCGCTTGCCTTTATTGACTCCAGGGCAGAATCCAGAATAGCTTCGCTTTGAACAAGCATTTTTCTGTCGCTTGCAAGATATTCAGCAAGGGCAGTTCCCTCGCTTGTATCGCTTCCAAGAGTAGAAGCATCATAAAGATGAGTGTCCGAAATTGCCGCAATTTTTACGCTTTCATCGACAACTTCGTAAGTATCGCCTTCCTGCTTACATCCACAAAAACCTGCAATCAAAGCTAAACAAAAAGCAGGTAAAATAAACTTAATTTTTTTCATTCTAACAAAATCCTCCAAAATGTTATGAAGGAAGCCTAACTTTAACTTGTTAGAATAAAACTAAAAAAATGTAAAATCTAAGTTAAACAGTCTTACAAAGAACACAAAATTAAACTGACATTTCAAGCGCAGTTTTTCTGTTCGCTTTGTTTAATTTATTTCTTTCCAGGCGTTTAAAAATTCAATCATAAACTGCTGAACATCGCTAAACCACTTTTTCTGGAACTCGCAGGCTTCTACTCCAATGTACCTGAAATGCCAGCTTTCCCAGCGGTAGCCTGTCACATCTTCGTATCCATGCGGAAAACTCAAACTCCAGCCGTATTTTGCAGCGTTTTTGTAAACCCACTGTCCAGGCACAGTATCTGCAAATGCATCGTCCACAGGAGCAAAATCAATTGCCATTCCAAGTTGATGCTGGCTTGTTCCTGCCCTGGCACTTTCCCGCTCTGCCTCTTCTAAACCGTCTACTCTAACCCAATAATTAAAAAGATTTTTCTGATATTCATACGAACGGTAACTTGAACTTATCGTAAGCGTAACTCCATCTTTTTTAGCCGCATCTCCAAGAATTTTTAAGGCAGCAAAACTTTCCGGGCGCAAACTCAGATTATTTTTATTTATTGCATAACTTTCATTTTTTTCAAGCTGAATAAGTCCTTTCGGCTCATAATTTTCGCCAACGTTGTGTGTCTTGTCGATTAAATAAAAAGGACTCAAATCATCTTTAGAAAAGTTTTTTTCACTTTCTAAAACGCGGTGCAGGTCAGCTAAAAATTCCTGAGGATCTCCATTTGGAATTGCGTCCTTGCATTTCTGGCTCATCGAAGACAAAACTTTATTCAGTTTTTCGATTTCTGGAGAATAATTATTTTTTGTTTCGGCATAAACGACAGGCGACAAAACAGAAACAGCATTTTTTTGTTCTTTTAAAGAACATCCGCTAAAAAAAACAGCACAAACGGCAAAAGATGTAAAAATCAGTTTTTTCATAAAATTATTCAACCTCGGTTACAGAGTGAATAAAATAAAAAGCATCGATAAAACCTGTATCTTCCAAAGCTTTACGGACAACAACCGAAGGATTTAAAAGATAAAGTCTGTGAGAAAATTCTTCCGCATCGTTAAAACCACCCATAATAAGGCCAACGCCGGCAGAATCAATCGATTCAACAAGAGAAAGATCGAGAACAAGATTTGAATCAATTACAATCGTATAAATTTTTTCTTTTAATTCATCAATTGTGTAAGAATTAATTACACCAGAAATTTCGTAGAGAACGTAATTTGCACCGTATTTTTCAATTACTTTTAAGGTATCCATTCAATTTCTCCAGCTCTGTAATTTTTATTTTTCAAGACGTTTGATAATCAAAATCGAAACATCATCATCAAGTTCTTTTGCAAGAAAATCAGTTGCCGAATTATAAATATTTTTTGCCATTGTGCTTGCAGAATATGCAGTGTTTTCGATAATCGAACGCTGAATTCTTTCTTTGCCGTAAACTTCGCCACGCAGGGATTTTGAATCAATTAAACCGTCAGTACAGGTTACGACAATGTCTCCAGGATTCAACTTTACTTTTTTAACCTTTACATATTTTGAAATTTCTTTTGCAAAGCCTAAAACACGACCTTCACCCTGAATTTCAATTACATTATTGTAAGATTTTGTATAAAGGAACAAAGACGGAACACCGCAGTTAATGTAATACATCGTATCATCACTAAAATCAATCAGGGCAAAAACGCCTTCAAAGAACGTTCCTTTCGGCAAATTGAATCTGATAAAAGAATTCACCTTTTCGACAAGAAGTTTAAAGTCGCGGGTTTCCTGCAAGAATGTGCGGATAATCGACTTTATAATAACCATACTCATCGAAGCAGAAATTCCTTTTCCACTTAAGTCGCCAAGAACAAAAATATGACGATTTTCTGAAAGACGGATAAGGTCAACAAATTCACCACCAATGTTATGTGCGTGTTCCATTATGTATCCGGTATCAAATTTTTTATTTTTAATCGGATCCATATTCTCCTGGATAGAAGTAATAATCTGGCTGGACATGCGGATTTCGCGGTTTACAGTTCCGACAATCGACTGGTTTGCAATATTGCGCATGTAATAACCAAAAACAAAGAAGTAAGAATAGAATTTTGTAAATGTCGTCAAATCGTAGTCTGCGTAAATGTTTCCGCCGGCTTTTTGACCAAGCGTAATTAAACCGACAATACGGCGGCCTTCAGCAAGCAGAATCAATGCTTCGGAAGAAGTCGTTGCAAACAATGGCAGTAAATCGCTTCTAATGCGTTCAAAAGTGTGGCCGTTATCAACTTCACTTTTTAACACGACAAGGCGGTTTTGATTGAGCATTGCTTCAAATACAGGATTTTTTATATCGAGAGTAAGTTCTTTTTTGCCCGGCTGATCATAAATTGACTTAAGGCAGTTTTCGCTTTCTACAAAAATGCGGATATCCGAAAGACCAAGGTTATGAATAAAAATATTCTGCATATTGCGGACAATGTTTTCCGGTTCGTCAGAATAGTCAAGTTTAGAAATCTGTTCTTCAAAAACTTCCGCATACTGAAACGAACGGAAATACTGCTTTTTAGAAAGGAATTTTGAAACCTGATAAGAAATCGTAATACAAACGACGATTACGAGAGAAATTTCAAAGAAGAACAAAATGTGCGATTTTGCAAATTCCGGCCAGAGACGAGGAAAGAGAATTCCAACAATAACAGCAGGAACAAGATAACTTACGACAAAGGTAATAAATACACCAACGGCATATTTTACGTCGTACAAAAAGTTCTGCCGTGAGTTATAAGACAGAAAAACCTGAATAACGCCGACAGCAAACAAAAACAAAGAAGAAAACATTGGAACGCGTCCACGAGCCTGGGCAATTACCCAAAAGCAGAACCAGCCGGCAAACAAGGCGAGCGCATTCATTACGGACTTCTGCATGTTAAGTCTGTCTTCGCGGTTTTCGGCGCGGAGAATCATTATAAGGACAGACAAAAAAGGAAGTCCAACTAAAAACAGATTACGGAAAACATCAAACCATGTAATCGGAAAATAGTTTGTTAAATGCCCCGTAAAAAACGGAACAGAAACAATGCTTATTCCCAAAAAGTCTGTAATTGTGATAGAAGTTACTTTTACAAAACAAAACCATACAGTTGCTAGAACTAAAACCCATTTTACAATCAGAGCGCCTTTTGCGCGTTTGTAAGACGGGAAGCAGATACAGTAAAGACAAAAATCGAGAGAATAAATTGTCGAAAAAATAAGAGCAACGCGCAAAAACATTAAAGGCAAGCGGTCAGAGGCATAAATGTTAGACCATAGCATAAAAGCCATTGCGCTGGCAGCAACTGCAAGATAAATGCTCATGCGAGTAAGCGGATTATTTTCAACTTCGCCGGAAGTCCGGTCAATATAAAATGCAAGTCCAACGGCAAATAATGCCATTACAAGGTTAAGAACTACGTAAATCATTTTTTCTCCCTCCCCTAGCCCTGAAGCTTTGCAACAAGCATTGTAAGGTCGTCGTGCAGTCTTGTGTCAGCATTGTAACTGAATACAAGGTCTGTAATGTCCTTAATAAATTCACGAGGCTCTTTCGAAGCACTTTTCTTGATTGTGTCTGTAAAAAGCTGGGTGTCGCCAAGTTCAACCTTGTCTGCATTCATTACTTCAGAAACACCGTCGCTGGCCATCATAATAAGATCGCCAGAAAAAAGCCTTTGTTCACTTACTTCAACTTCGTCGATAGGAATAATTCCTACGATAGAACAGTTGGAAGAAAGAGACTTAATTCTATAACCTTCAGGAGAACGCGTTACAATAATCGGGTCGGACATAGAAGCATTTACATAGCGGATTGTCATTTTTTGTGTGTCGATAATTCCAATAAACAAAACCGTATATTTATCCTGCAGATGCATTCCCTTAATGGCCTTATCAATTGCAATAATCATGCCAGGCAGGTCTTCCTTGTTTTCCATGATTTTTACAGTGTTCATTACGAGTCCCATGACAAGGGCTGCGGCAAGACCTTTACCAGAAACGTCGCCAAGCATTACAAGAGTTTTATTTTCGTCAATCGGCAAAACTGTGTAATAGTCGCCGGAAACGTTAATCAGCGGTCTAAAATAGGCAGAAAGCTTCATTCGTTTTACAGAAGGCATTCTTTGTGGCAAAAAGGAACGCTGGGTTTCTGCAAGCTGTTCCCATTCCTTAGAAAGTTCAGAAATTTCAGAAAGACTTGAAATTGTTTCTGAACGCAACTGGAATCTTCCAAGTTCTTCAAAAAGACGAGGAAAAACTTCCATATCAAAAAGTCTTGTATAACGGCAAAAAACAAAAAAGTGGTGACCTTTAGAAGCAATAAAAAATCCACGCGCCCTACGGATTTTAGAAACGATTCCAAAATTTTCGCCTAAAAAGTAAGTTCCGTCGTTCCAGTCAAGCGGATAATTGCGTTCAAGCTGAGCCATAAAATTCTGGTCGCTCGTAATTCTGTTTGGAGAATTATAAAGAACGTAATTTGTAATTTTGTTGATATAAAGAACAGAACAGTCAGCTTTCAGTTCAAGAACGTTAGCAATAAGGTTGTAAAAATCTTCCATTGAGTAGCACAAACGCAGTTTATCGACAAATTCCGACATAAAGGCAGTCGCACCACGGCGCATTGTCGTTTTTTCAATATGAAGGCGAATCATCGTATAGACAGTACTTGCAACCATAATCAAAACGCAGAACAAAACAGCTGTTACAGTTGTCGGGAACGTGTTTGAATAGTCAACAAAGTCGTTTATTTTTGTCTGTGGCACAAGGTAAACAGCAAGAGAAAGAAAAATCAGTGCCAAAAAAATATAAATTAACGTAAGGTAAATTCGTCTTCGCGCTTTAAACATATAAACCTCAAAAAAAATGACATTTAGCAATGCAAATTCTTACAATACCCTTTGTTTATCGGCAGAAAATTCAAAAAATCTTACTTAACGAGCATCGATTTATAAATTTTGTACGTTGAACCGCAGTTGTGGCATACAATTTCCAATGGGTCAGGATCGTTTGCAAGAATATCTTTTAATTCACCGGCAGGCAAAGCCCTTATCTGCTGTGCATAGTGCTCGGCGCTGCACGGACAGTCAAAAATTATGTCGCGGCTTAAAACGGCGGTCGGCTTAAATTCCCTAAAAAGTCCGTAAATAACGTCTTCCATATCGCCACCGTCTGCAAACCATTTACCAATCGAAGGCATTGCTTTAAAAGCGTTTTCGACTTTTATCAAAAGTTTTTCGTCTTCTTCATCACGGTTTTCAAGTTCGTTTTCAACCTGTTCAGTCTTAAAGTCAGACTTTCCGCCAGCCTTTGGCAGTGCCTGCAGGAACATTCCGCCGGCACCAATAACGCGTCCCTGCTTATCAAACTGAATGCTTGTATTAAACGCCGTATGAATCTGTTCACTCTGTGCAAAATAATGAGTTAAATCCTTTGCAATGTTTTTATAAAGAATTTCAGTCATTCCGACCTGCGGAGTTTTCATTCCTTCGCCCATTCTGCGCACAGTCAAAGTTCCTTCACCAAAAAAAGGAGCTAAATCCCAGTTTTCCAGAGGTTTTTCTACAGGAATCGGGTTTTGCAGTAAATGTCCACGCACATATCCGGAAGAATCAGCTTCAACACCAAAGCCTACAGCAGGTCCATTTGTTTCGTAATGAAAAGAAATATGTTCCCGGCCTTTCATCGTCGGAATCATTAAAGCCGCACAAAGTTCCGCCTGACCAAGCACCAGAGTTTCCAAAATTCCTAAATGCTCGTTAGCACGCATCTGGTTTACAAGCCTTGTTCCGTTCAAAAAAGCCCCACGAACACGACCGTCAGCCATAACAAAAATAGTCATTTCATCTTTATGAATTTTTTCAAGATGCTGTAAAAGTTCATTATCAGTAATTTTTTGAGTAATCATAAAAACATTATAAAAAAAATTTAATTTTGCGTCATTAAAGTTTTAAGTTTAAGGAGCGCACTAAAAGTCCGCGTCCCGCTTTCCACGATTCCGCTATCGCTCCATGGGGCAAAGCCCCACGCCTGTGGCGTCGTTCCAATCGGGGCTATTTTCTTCCCAAAAGACCGGCAGTTAAACTTCGCGCCCATAAAAAAACACCACCTAAGAAAAGTAATTTTCCTAAATGGTGTTTGTAAGAAACCGCAGTTTTGTCATCTCCGTTTTCCCAGCCTGTCATTGGCGGGCTTCCTGTTTGTCATTGTCGTAACTGCCGTTTTGTCATTGTCGGGCTTGACCCGACAATCCATTGTGTGCATTGTCATTGCCAGTGCATCTCTTGTGTCATTGTCTGTTCGCACCCCTGTCATTGTCTCATCTTGACCCGACAATCTATCGTCAAAAAAGATTCCCCGATTACGTCGGGGAATGACAATTGAATCACGTCGGGGAATGACAGTGTGCGTTGTAATTGCCAGTGTGTCCCTTGTGTCATTGCCGTAAGCACAGGTTTTGTCATTGTCGGGCTTGACCCGACAATCTATCGTCAAAAAAGATGGGGCTGTCCAAAAAGAATGGACAACCCCCATCATTATTTTAAAGACAAACAAATTTCAATGTGCTAAAATTTAAGCATGA
>CAVJSA010000053.1:0-17762 GCA_963651875.1 Lachnospiraceae bacterium
TAAAATAAAAAAAACATTTTTTTTCATATATTCTCCGGGGGCGTTGCGGGGGTGTCCCCCGCTAGAAAGGGTAGCGGGCAACGAAGTGCACGCGCAGGGAGAGACTTCTCCCTCCTAAGCCTTTATTACAAAATTGCGCACAAAAATGCGGTTGTAAGTCCACTAAAAATTGAAAGCCCGATTACGTGAACAGGAACAAACGAACTTAATGCAAGCGCCCCAAAACTTATTGCTGTTGTTAAAAAAGAAAGCAGGATTGCAAAACTTTCGGAAGCGTCCGTTTTATTTTGTGTGCGGTAAATTATATAGTCGAGCCCAAGTCCAAAAACAAGGATTACGCCTGTAATGCAGAAAAACTCAATTTTGAGCCCCGCAAGAGCAAAAACTGCCACAATCGTAAGAATGCTCAAAACCGGAATCGAAATTATCTTTAAGGTATCTTTCCAACTGTAAAAGAATTTCATTACAACGGCAATTACAACAAAGGCAATCATAAACATTAAAAGGATTAAACTTGTTAAGTGGTCAAGCCCTGCATTAATGTCCGAAACCTTGTTTTCGTAATAAACGTTGTCATAAGAGTCTGCAAGATTTTTATAAAAAGCTTCGTCGCTTATATTTGAAGGCAAAATAATTGAATAATATTTGTCTTCTACCCTGCCGACATAAAGCATATTTAAAAGAGACTGCAAGGTAACAGGCAGAGTGTCGTCGGGAGTAATAAAGTGCTTTTTCGCCTCGGCTACTGACTTTTTAAGCTCCGCTGCACATTCCCGGCTATCCTGGTCAAAACCGAGGGAGGCAAATTGCTGAGAGGCAAACGGCAAAAGATTTTCGACAGCCTGTATTGACTGTTTTTGTGAACGTTGTGATGGAATAAAGCGCGAAGTACAAATGTATCTGTCGGGCAAAAGCGGAGTAAGTTTTTCTTCTGTTAAAAGGAGTTCTTCGACAGAGTCTGCACTAACTACTAGCCAGCTTGTCGGGTTGTAAGACAAAACCTGATAAGCTGTAATTGTGTCGTCTTTTAAACGGCCTTCCATTTTATAAAGATTAGAAAGATTGTTTTTTATTTTTATGTCGTCGTGGCGCAAGGCTATAATAAGACAGGAAGCAGCAAAAATAAAAACAGAAACAAAAAGCCCTGAATGGCGGCAAAGTTTTTTAGAAGTATTTTTACCGGTAAAAAAGTTTGTGGCGGATTCATATTTTTTTATTAAAGGAATTTCACGCTTTTCGACTGGAGGAAGCTTAAAGAGCGTAAAAAAGCCGGTCACCGTAAGAAAAGAACTTAAAATTCCTGCAAAACTAAAAACGGCCATTTGTTTTAAGAGTGCAAAAGGAGCAAAGGCGAGCAAAAGAAAGCACAATTCTGTAGAAATAAGGGAAAGGGAAAGTCCATTAAAAAGATGTGAACGAATTTTTTGCGACGTGTCTAACTCTTTTGAATTTTTCCAGTTAATAAAATAATGAAGGCTGTAATCTATGCACGAGCCGATTAGCGAAGTTCCAAAAACAAGGGCAATCATGTGAATGTGCCCAAAGATTAAGTGAGTTGCAAAAAAGGCTGTTGCCATTGAACAGGCAATCGAAAAAACGCTTGCAATTACAGGCAGTAGCGAACGGAACACAAAAAGGAGAATAAAAACAACGGCCAGCATAGAAATTGTCGAAATTATAGAAATTTCTGCAGAAGCCAAACTTGAGCTTTTATAACTGTGGAAGGCTGAACCATAAAAAGCAAACCTAACACCGTCTTTTTCGAGAGGAAGGCATTTTTCGTAAATAAGGGGAACTGCATTCTGTTTGCTTGCAAGCTGTGCGCCTTCGTCTGTAAGTTCTGCGCGGATCATAACATACCAGCGGCCTTCAAAATTGCGGGCAAGAACTCCGTCTTTTGGAGAAAGTTTTGTGCCAGAATCAGTAATTGCAGAAAGATAATTTTTTAAATTTGACTCATCGAGTAAAAAAGGGTCTGATTGAAGATTTTCCAGGCTGATCATAGAAAATCCGCCGTAAACACTAGCAAGGGCGTTTTGAGCAAACTCGCGCGCACCGTCGGGCGAACTTAAAGTATTGCGGATATCTTTGTCTAAAAGTAAAAATCTGTTTTGTTCGATAAAGTCCTGAACATCGCTAACTGACTGCATGTCAGAATAAAGCGAAATTGAATTGAATTTTGACTTTTCGTCTTTTAAAAGTGAATAAACTTTTTCTGCCGCTGTTTTTGCCTGGCTAAAATCTTCGTGGCTTGCAAGAATAAAAATATTGCGGCTGGCATTTTGCGTAACCGACTTTTCGGCAATTTTTGCAGCCTTGTTTTCGGTTGCAGAAGGCATCATGTTGGTAAAATCGGCGTCAAAAATAATTCCTTTTGTAAAAATCATGGAAATTAAAAAAAGAATTAAAATTCCGCCGTGGTAAGCTGCCCAGGTAAAAAAGCAGAATTTATTACTTAAAAAAAGCTTTTTCTTCATCGTTGAGTTCCTGTTTATACTTTTGATTTAAAAGCGTGTAAAAGGTTGAATCCGTTTCGTTCTGAAAAATCTTTAAATTGTCGAGGGTGGACTTTTTTCCGACAGTGCCGGAAAGTTCAATTACTTTTAAGGCAGAAGCAATCGTGCTGTCTTTTGGAGTAAGCAGAACGCTCCAGTTTTTAGAATCTGCCTTAAAGTCTTTTATATTGAAGAAAGTTTCTAATTTTGTTTTATCGCCAGAAAAAATTGAAGAAAGAGTTTCGGCAACAGAAGTAAAAACCTGGTTAGAAGAACCGTCTGTTACAGTTTTTGAACCGTCTGGCTTTGTCTGTATAATCGAAGTTTTTGTAACCGCCATTGTCGAAGGAAAGGGTTTTAAGGTCTGCCACAAAATTCCTTCGTCACAAAAAATAAATTTACCCGAAGAACGAAGTGCTCTCTTTAGTTTTGCTGCATTTTTTTCCTGAATAAAATCTCCGCTTGTAACCTTGTCCGTCATAAGTGTAGAAAAAACGTCTTCCAGAGTTGTCTGCTGACAAAACACGCAGGCCAATACACAAAAGAAAATACAGATAAAGCAAATTGATTTTTTCATAACGGTAAAAAATTACCATAAAATTAAAAAGTTGTGCAAACAAAAAAATTGTGCTAATTTTTAAACACTTTTGGGGATATAGCTCAGCTGGTAGAGCATCTGGTTCGCAATCAGAGGGTCACCGGTTCAAATCCGGCTATCTCCATTTTTTTGGCCATTTGGCTGCGCTCACATTATTTTAACGCTTCCTTAATTTCTTCTAACACCTTTAAATCTTTTATTGCTTCGCTTAAGGGGCTCAAAAGAGTTTCTCTGTCTTTAAGAAATTCAACTGCATTTTTTATCATTCCGCTAAAATACTGCGAAACCTTTGGCACTTTTACTTTCTGCTTTTTTAGTGAATAAAATCCTGTATAAAGTGAACTTTCTTTTCTTAAATAAAGCTCTGTAAAGCCGTTTCCAACGCAGATTTTTCCAAGCGTTCCTGAAATTTCTATGCGGAATTCAAAAAACTTAGAACGTCCGCTCATTTTTATTACGATTTCCGGGATTTTTGCAGTCGTATAATTTGCACTAAAGTTCCGCACGAGTCCTTTTTCGTCTTTATAAATGCCAGTCACAACCGGAGAACTAAGTTCAACTCCGGTCAAAAAACGCACAATGTCTACAAGATGAGTTCCATCGTGAATAAGGCTGTAAGTTCCGTCTTTTTCAAATTCTTTGCCATAAATGCGCAGACCTGAATCAAGTTCTGCATGCACACTTTGAATGTCGCCAATCTTTTTGAACCACGAAAGGGCAAGAGCGTAATTCTGGTCAAATCTCCTCTCGTGGTTTACCATTACACAGACATTGTTTTTTTGCGCACATTCTTCAATTTGAACGGCCTGCTCCATATTGAGCGCAACCGGTTTTTCTAAGATTACGAGACGAGGCTTTTGTTCAATCGCCTTTATGCATTCAGCTAAGTGGGCTTCTTCGTTTACTGCAACGACAATAATGTCCGGCTTTGGAAAGTTTTTATAAAGTTCTGTGCTCTCTGTAAAAACGGCTGGCGTTGTAAAAGGCTTTTTTGAATGTTTTTTTACATATTTTTGCCATTGTTCAAGACGTTCAATATTTGTATCGCAGGCAGCAACGAGGGCAATGTTTTTATTATCCAGTAGTGCCATTGTGTGGCTCGCCGGCTGTTCACGCTTTTTGTCAAAACCAAGCAAAAAACCAATTCTCCCACTTCCAATAAGGCAGGCTGTATATTTATCTGATAAATTATTTAAAGTGCTTTTCATAGTTTATTTATCGTAAAAAAAACGGACAAACAAAAGACCGGCATTTTCGGCACGACAACTCAGCCGGCAAACTCCCCCGCCCCTGTTGCGCTTTTTTTCTTACATTGGACAGCACAAGGCATTTTTATTAAAATACTGAACTTAAACGAGGTACATTCAAATGGCAGACGGCTGCACACATAACTGTTCAACTTGCTCTTCAGCGTGCAAGACAAAAGATTTAAAATTCCACTTAAACCCAAAAAGCACGGTAAAACACGTAATCGGCGTTGTTTCCGGCAAAGGCGGAGTCGGAAAATCACTTGTAACTTCACTCTTAGCTGCAAAAACCGCAAAAAAAGGTCTGCGCGCCGCTGTTCTCGATGCAGACATTACAGGTCCTTCAATTCCGACAAGTTTTGGTGCAAACGGAGAACGCGTATTCTGCGACGAAACAGGCCTTATAACTCCAGAAATTACGGATTCAGGCATTCAGCTCATGAGCATGAATTTTCTTTTACAAAACGAAAACGATCCGGTTTTGTGGCGAGGATCAATGATAAACGGTTTTGTAAAAAAGTTTTGGGAAGAAGTTTTCTGGAACGACGTAGATTATATGTTTATCGACATGCCACCAGGAACAGGCGACGTTCCGCTCACAGTTTTTCAGAGCATTCCGCTCGATGGCATTGTAATTGTTTCCAGCCCTCAGCAGCTCGTACGCGTAATTGTCGAAAAAGCTGTAAAAATGGCAGAAACAATGAACATTCCAGTTTTAGGTCTTATCGAAAACATGAGTTACGTTCAGTGTCCGGACTGCAATAAAAAAATCATGATTTACGGCAAAAGCAATGTAGAAAAAATCTCCCAGGAATTCCACATTCCGTTGCTTGCAAAAATACCAATCGATGCAAAAATCAGCGAAGCAGTGGATTCCGGCAAAATCGAATCTCTCGAAGCAGACTTTTTAGACGCCGCCCTTGCAGTTATCGAAGGAAAGTAGTTCTTACGGGCGTTCCGGCTGTCGCCGTCGCGCTTTTCAGGGTTACGCGCAGTCGCGCTTCATTCTGCTGCCATTCTGTCAGCAGAACGCCTGCGGCGCCCCTACAATCGCTAACGCTGTAAATGTATTTATAGTAAACCAAACTGTGCCACGGACGGCACAAAAGACAATAGACCCGCACAAATTGCATTGCAATTTGTGGCGCGACAGGATGTCGCACGCGCTCATACAAAACTACTTATCAACAGAGGAAACAATGTCTTTAAAATTCATTCTTGCGCCAATGGCAACATTAAGCCACGAAGCGTTCAGGCAGACAATAGAAAAATTTGGTGGCTGCGACGAATATTTTAACGAAATGATAAACGCGCCTTCCCTCCTGCACAACGGCAAATTTGAAAAATTCTACATGCTCACTTCCTCTCAAACCGCATCAAAAATGGTCTGGCAGATTACAGGCACACAGGCAAACTCAATGGCACAGGCCGCAGCCATTCTTTGCGAACTTCCGGGGCGCGGACTCGACATAAACATGGGCTGCTCTGCCCCGCAAATTTCAAACACAGGAGCAGGAATTGCGTGGATGCTAAAGCCAATCGAACAGACTGCCCAAATGGTCAGCCAGGTAAAGTCTGCACTAGAAAATGCAGCAAAAGACGGAAAGCCTCCACGCCGGCTTTCTGTAAAACTGCGCTTAGGGGCAGACAACTTTAGCGACGAAGGATTTTTTAATTTTACAGACATGCTCATAAAAGAAGGCGTTCAAATGCTAACCCTGCATCCGCGCACGCAAAAAGAAAAACTTGCCCGCAATCTTCCGCGCTACAATTATGTGCAATCCCTTGCAGAACGCTATCCCGACATTCCGATTATCCTGAATGGCGAAATTAAAGACAAACAAAGCCTCGACTACGCCCTGAAAAATGCCCCCTCAGCCTCCGGCGTAATGATTGCCCGCGAAGCTGCAGTAAAACCATGGATTTTTGCAAAACTCAAAGGAATTCTTCCAGACGAAAAAGTTGATATGCTTTCTCTTGCACTTGATTTTATAAACGATGTAGAAAAATACCAGCCACAAGAATTCTGGCCGACAAGATTGCAGAGATTTTTTTCTTATTTTTGCATGAATTTCAGTTTTGCCACATATTTTAAAACTCAAATGCTAAATTCAAAAGACAACGAAGACGCACGTCAAAGGCTTTACGCATATTTTACAAAATGCCCGGAAGACAGATTTAAGACACTCTAAACCCTTTTTATAAAACTCAGTTATGACAATAAATTTTCGTAAGTTGAAAGAAATTCAACGCAGTTTATACTATAATTTATAAAGTTCCGCTATTGGAGTTCTTTATTGAAAACAATGTACCTGGCGCTGTCTACAGTCTTTATCGGAATAATGACAGTTTGCTGCCTTTTCTTTACAAAAAATAAAAATTTTCTTTCAAAACCCCTGATTCGACTGCAAGGCTGGGCAATTGTTGCAATAATTCTCTACGATCTGTCTACGTTAAAATTCACTTCTAATGACCTTGTCAGTCTGAACATTGCATACGTAATAAACAGCATTTACTACGCAAGCATTCACGTTCTTGTAATTTTTATGCTCGAATTTGTTTTTGCACTTACAGAAGCAGACTGCCCTGAAAAAAATAAAAAATTCTGGAAAATTTTTGAAAAAGCCTGGACAGTTTTTTTAATAGCCGACGTAACTTCTCTTTTATTAAATCCGGTTTTTAAGCATGAATTTGTTTTAGACAACTTTGATGAAATCTACTGGTCAGCACAATACAATTGGCCGTTTTATATTCATTTAGCTTTATGCTATGTGCTTTGCGCCTTAAGTTTTGCTCTTTTAATCAGAAAATCTCTTGTATCAAATAAATTCTACAGACCAAAATATCTTTCAATTTTAGTTTTATTTATTGCAATCCTTGCAATAAACGTAGTTTTTCTTAAATCAAAAACTAAACTTGATTTTTCGATTCTGCTTTATTCTATTTTTTCTATTCTTTCGGCGTATTTTACTTTTTATTCAACTCCAAAAAAAATTCAAAGTACAATGCTCCAGCAGATTTCAGAAAATTTGGGTATTGGAATTTTCTGCTTTAACCTTGAACGTCAGTGCATTTATTCAAATAAAATGGCGAACGACTTTTTTACTTCAAGAACAATGCGCTCAAAGGAAATTCAATCTTTGATTGCCATGCGCAGCGACAAAATTCAACGCCAGATTCAAGTCGAAAAAAACGGCAAAACGCACATTATTGCCGAAGAATTTGATTATTTAAAAGACACCCAGGAAAGACATTTCGGCTACATTTTAAAATTTACAGACATTACGGACGAAGAAAAAACAAAGGCCGAAGCACAGTATCTGTCTTCCCACGACAAACTTACAGGACTTTTAAACCGAGAACATTTTTACCTGCAGGCAAAAAAAATTCTCCAGACAGAACCAGACACAAAACGATGCATTCTCTGCACAGACATAAAAAACTTTAAGCTCATAAACGATCTTTACGGCTCTCAAACAGGGAACAATCTGCTCAAAGCTTTTACAGATGCAATAAAAGAAATTAACAGCAAAACTTCTCTTTTAGGCAGAATTAACGGCGACCGTTTTGCAATTCTAGTAAAAAAGAGTGAATTTAAAGCAGCCGACTATTATGCAAAAATTGAAGAACTCCAAAGCTTTAATTCTGACATAAATTACAAATTAACCGTGTTTATCGGAGTTTACGAAATTTCTGATCCATACGAGAAAGTAAGTTCAATGTACGATAAGGCGTATTTAGCTTCGCAAACGTTAAGACAAAACTATTCAAGCACGGTTGCCTACTATGACACAAAATTTATGTCATCTTTAATAAAAAAGCGGGAAGTTCTTGATTCCTTTAAAACTGCAATTGACGAAGAACAGTTCAAATTATTTTTACAGCCACAGGTTTGCTGCCACACTGAACAGGTTTCAGGCGCCGAAGCACTTGTCCGCTGGGAACATCCTAAAAAGGGACTTCTCAATCCAACAAGTTTTATAGAAATTCTCGAACAAAACGGCAAAATCTACCAGCTCGACCAGTTTATCTGGGAAAAAGCCTGCCAGACTTTAAAAAAATGGCAGGAACAGAATATCGGGTTTTACATTGCAGTAAATGTCAGCGCAAACGATTTTTATTATCTCGACATTTACCGCGAATTTACAGATTTAGTAAAAAAATATAAAATCCAGCCACAAAAACTAAAAATCGAAATTACAGAAACTGTCTTTATAATGGACAACACTTATGCACGTTCAAACTCTTATGCAAACAAACGCATTCTCCAGAAACTGCAGCAATATGGTTTTACTATAGAAATGGACGATTTTGGTTCAGGTTATTCTTCGTTCCACGTTTTAAAATATATGGAACCAGATGTTTTAAAAATTGATATGGCTTTTATCAGTCAGACAGAACATTTAGAACGCAGCAAAAAAATTCTTTTATCGATTGTAAAAATGGCAAAACAACTCGGAATCAAAATTGTAGTTGAAGGAGTTGAATCTCTTTCTCAGGCTAAATTTTTAAAGGATTTTGGCTGCGACTGCTTCCAGGGATTTTTATATTCAAAACCAATGTACGTAGAAGATTTTGAAAAACGCTTCGTTATTCCAATTATTAACGGAGGCGAAAAATGATATTCAATCTTCAAAACTGGTTTATAATTTACGCCTGCCTGCTTTTTTTAACAGACGCCTACCTTGTTTTTTGCGCATATAGAATTTCAAAAACAAAGTCAGAAGCAAAATTCAATACGATTTTTGTAATCTGCGCAATTTTTATTACGATTTTTGCTTATGCATTTTACATGCTTTCTTCAAGCTATAAAAATGCAACGGCAATGTACACCTTCTTTTTGTTCTGTACAACCTGGGCAGTTTACACAACTTTTACTTTTACAATGAGTTTTACAAATACAACCCAAAAAGTTGGTTTTGTAAAACAATTATTCTTTATCTTAAGTTTTATAGATTCAATTTCGATTCTCGCAAATGTACGCACGGGTCATATTTTTACACTAAAACCTTCCACTTTCTTGCTGCCAAAACCAAAATATTTTTACTGGTATCTGGAATTTGTCAGTGGTTACACCTGGCACAGAATTACGTGCACAATTATTTTAATATGCACATTTGCCCTTCTTATAATAAGCATGGTTCGCGCTCCTTCCTACTACAAAATAAAATACGCGCGCATTACCGGAGGAATTTTTGTAGTTTTACTTGTAAGTTACGTTTGTCTCGCCTTAAACATTCCAATAAGTTTTAGTCCAATAGCTTTAGCCATTGTTACAATCTATCTGGCAAAAATCGTAACCATAGATTTTAATTCACCGCTTTTAATCGGCCCCCTTATAACAATTACAGAATCAATCCAGGACGCAATTTTGTGTTTTGATTCAGACGAAAAACTAGTTTATTGCAATTGGGCAGCAAAAAATATGTTCGATAAGTCTGACGAAAAACTTGAAGAATATGCACAGATTTTCGTAAAACTTTATTTAAGGGAAAAACCTCACGAACTTCAGCTTCTTTTAGGTCCAGACAATACGGAACACTTTTTTAATGTTGAATACAAAGACATTTACATTAAGGATTCAATTGCCGGCTCATATATAAAATTACATGACAGAACAACTGATATAAAAAACACAAATGAACTTCAGCACAGGGCAACTCACGACAGTTTAACAAAACTGTACAACCGCCAGGGATTTTTTGACCGCTTAAAAAAAGATTTTGAACAGAATAAATTTAAAATTCCAGTAATGATTTTTACAAACATCAAGGATTTTAAATTAATAAACACACTTTACGGCAGCGAACAGGGAGACAGTGTCTTAAAAAGCCAGGCAGAACTGCTCGAACGTCTTGGACGAAAAAGAGCAATTATCGGTCGCCTCTCAGATGACAAATTTGCAATGGTCATAGACAAAAAATATTTTGACAAAGACACTTTTGAAGAAGAATTCAAGATTTTTAGTATCTTAAATGACACAAGCAATTTTAATGTACAGCTTTTTGCAGGAATTTACGAAATCTACAACAAAAAAGAAAACATTCAGCTTATTTTTGATAAGGCAAAAATTGCCCTCGACTCATTAAAAACAGACAGCCAGCAGATTTTTTCTTTTTACGATTCAGCAATGATGGACAAAATTATTGCTGAAAAAAATATTTTAAACGAATTTGAAACCGCCTTAAACGAACGGCAGTTTTCTATTCAACTTCAGCCTGTAAACACACTCAACGGAAAAGCAATTGGCGCAGAAGCCTTTGTAAGATGGAATCATCCGACATATCAGACACTTGAACCAATAGATTTTATAAGCATTCTCGAAAAAACAGGCTTAATTTACAAACTGGATCTTTTTGTATGGAACCTTGCAGCAAAAAAACTTTCTGACTGGAAAAAAAAGGGAATTACAGACAAGTTTATTTCTGTAAATGTTTCTGGCAAAGACAAAAATTATATCGATATAGCAAAAACATTTATCGATTTAGTAAAAAATTACGATATTTCTCCACAAAATCTTCATATAGAAATTCAGGAAACCGCAATTGCCGACAATCCAAAACTTTCAATTTCAATTTTTGAAAAATTAAAAGCACAGGGATTTAAGATTTTTATCGACAAATTTGGAACAGGTTATTCTTCGCTTAATATGCTAAAAGATTTTATGGCCGACGGAATAAAAATGGACACAGCGTTTCTTGCAGACGAAGAACTTTCTGACAAAGACAGGATTATTCTGCAAACAGTAATTTCCATGTCTCACTCTCTTGGAATGCAGTTTATTGCCAAAGGCGTTGAATCAAAAAACCACCTTATTGAACTTTCAAAAATGAACTGCAATTACTTTCAGGGATTCTACTTTTCGCACCCGCTTGCGCTCCACGATTTTGAAACACTTTATCTATAGCAGATTCAAAAAAAATGCCCTCAAACCAAAAGGTTCAAGGGCTGTAACTGCTATTTTTTAGCGGTTTTATTTTTCAATTGTAATTGACTGATCTGCTGTAAAACTCTTGCCTGGTTCAAGACTTATAAGGGCAGACTTTTCTTCCCATTCGTGGTTTGTATTTTCTGCGTCAGCAGTTCCGTACCAAGGCTCAATGCAGTTAAATCCGTTGCCGGCAACTCCTTCTTCACCTTTTCCGCCCTGCCAGACCATAACATACGGATAGCCTTTGCAGTTTACTTTTACAAGGCTGCCGTCTTTTTTATTGCGCAAGCCAACCCAGTCAGAAGTAATTTTTGTAAAGAAATGACCATTTCCAAAACCTTTTTCGTTAATTGGAATAATTCCTGCATCTTTTTCACCATAAAGTTTTGTGCACGGAGCAGTTCCTTCTTCGTCAACAGCAAGCTGAGCCGCCTCATTTAATAAAACTGTCGTTAAAGGCTCTTTCTTTTCAAATTCGTACTGATAATCGCTGTTTACAGTTCCTTCTGGATCTGTGTTGCGTGGACAGCAAAATGCCGTGTGGCTGCCTACAGAAAACAACATTGTCGTAGAATCTGTATTTGTTACGGTTGTTGTAAAAATCAAACCGTCGTCTTTTAATTCATAATGTGTTTTTAAGCTGAATTTCCATGGGAACTTATCTGCAGTTTCTGCATTTTCTGTAAGTTCAAAGGTTGCAGAAGTATCAGTCTGTTCTACAATCCTGTGTTCCATGTCACGGCTCATTCCGTTATTTACAAGGTGATATTCTTTTCCGTCGTAAGTGTAAAAACCGTCCTTTATGCGTCCAACATGAGGAAACAAAACAGGAGCATGGAATTTCCATACACTTTCCGGGCCTTCAAAAACATACTTTGTACCATCTGCTCCACGGAAAGAATTAATTTCTGCTCCGTGAGTATTTAAAACTACTTCATAATTAGAATTTTTTAATGTAACTGTCATAATAAAAGATTTTACTCCCTTTTAAGTTTTTATTCTAGTTTTTTACTTTTATGGGGGCCTCCGACGCTTTGCGTCGGACCGGGTCTTTCGCCCTTCCGCGTCTTGCGCGCTACAATGTACTGACATTCTGTCAGGCAGGAAATGCCCTGCATTTCCTGCGGTCTTCAGCTTTTTCGTGCCGTCCGTGGCACTGTCAACCGGCAAAAATACATTTACACAGTACAAAACAATGTCAGTACATCGCCTTCGGCGGGGCTACACCCCCTGGCCCTTAAACAAAACTAATGCTTTTAACAGTTGTTTATGTTATATTTTATATATGTACGAAATTGAACTAAAAGCCCACGTAAAGGACAGACAGCAGTTAATTAAAAATCTTGAGCGCTTTGCCGTATTTTCTGCAGCAGTCGAAAAAGACGACACCTATTATTCAAAAGAAGTAAACGGAAAAACAATAAAAGTCAGAATCAGAAAAGAAACACCATTTACAACAGAAGAAATTCAAAACGCTCCGCAAATTCATCAGCAAAAGTCGGTAATTTTTACATACAAACGAAAGGAAATTTTAGAAAAAGACGGAACTTCTATCGAAGTTAACGACGAAAAAGAAACATTTTTAACAGAAGAAGAACCTTTCGAAGCCTTTCTTACAGATACTGGCTTTGTTACAAGTTTAAAAAAGCACAAAATTACTCTCGGCTGGTACTACGACGGAGCTCACCTTGAACTTTGCACAGTTGACCGCCTTGGCGACTTTATCGAAATTGAAATTCTTTCAGAAACAAACGACGAAAACCAGGTTTTACAGACAAAACAAAAACTTTTAAAGCTTCTTGCAAAATGTGGAATCGGCGAAGACCAGATCGAAGACCGCTACTATTCGCAAATGCTCGGCGAATTAAAATAACTTCTTAATAAAATATTTAATCAGGAGAAATTTATGTTTGAACGAAAATTATACAAACTATATGCAAAAAAACAGCTTTTAGGCCGCAAAAAAATTCCGGTAATAGCAACTTTAATCAGTACCTTAATCGCCTTGCTGATATCTTCAACTTCATGTACTTATTCAAGTCCATTGGCAACTGTATTTTTTATTTTAACAGTTACAATCAATGGAATTTTACAGATCGCACAATGCAATCTTTATCTTGAATATTTTAAAACCCACGGAAAATTACCATTTTCTGCATTTTCAAAAGGTTTTTCGTACTGGATTAACGGTGCTCTTGGAGCCTTGTGGTACTGTTTATGGGTATTTTTGTGGTCACTTTTATTCATAATTCCAGGAATCATAAAAGCTTTTTCTTATTCACAGCTTTTTTTTATTCTTGCAGAAAATCCAGAAATAGAAGTTTCTAAGGCAATGAAAATAAGCAACGTAATGACAAAAGGTTTTAAAGGCGATCTTTTTATAATGCACTTAAGTTTTATCGGCTGGGCAATTCTTTCTTGTCTTACCTGTGGAATTCTCTGGCTTTGGGTTATTCCTTATCAGAAAATGTCTTTTACTAATGCATATAAAAATATGAAGATGCAGGCAATTCGTTCAGGAGTTCTTACCCAGGAAGATTTTAACTAGAATTTGAGGCTACAAAATGGAAAACAAAAATTCAAAAAAAAACGGACTTGCAGTTTTAATCGTAATTGCTGTTATTTCTGTAATAATTGCATTTTTTAACTGTGCTTTACCAATAGATTTTTCAAATTCAACTAATTATTCTCAAAAAAGAGAATTCAAAGTTAAAGTAAAAAATTCAAATCCTTATATTGCTGTCGTTTACATTACAGGCACAATACAGGAAAAAGGAAACACCTACAATCAGCAATGGCTTTTAGACACAATTCACCTTTTAAAAGATGACGAAAAAAACAAGGGAATTCTTTTGTTTATAGATTCTCCGGGAGGAACAGTTTACCACGCCGACGAAGCATATCTTGAACTTTTAAAATACAAGGCAAGCGGTAAAAAAGTTTACGCATACTTTGGCTCAATTGCAGCTTCCGGCGGATATTACATTGGCTGTGCCGCAGACACAATTTATGCAAACAGAAATGCGCTCACAGGTTCAATTGGTGTTATAAGTTCTTCTTCGGTTGATGCAACAGGACTTTTTGAAAAACTTGGAATTAAGGTTATTACGGTTCATTCAGGCAAAAATAAAAATATGCTCAACTACGACGAGCCTGTAACACAGGAACAGATTAAAATTATGCAGGAAATTTCTGACGAAGCTTACGAGCAGTTTACAGAAATTGTAAGCGAAAGCCGTAGAATTCCTATTGAACAAGTGCAGAAATTAGCAGATGGCAGAGTTTACACAGCACGCCAGGCAAAAGAAAACAGACTTGTAGACGAAGTATTTACCTTTGAGCAGACACAGGAATCTATAAAAGCAGATTTTAATTTTGATAATTTAAGTTTTAAAGATTTTAAATACGAAAAAAGTGAATCTTTGCGTTCAATGTTACTAGAAGGCATTTCTGCAGTAAAAAATCCACAAGCATTTTTGAGCAGTAAGCCTGTTTTGTCGTATATTTATTCAAACTAACAGGCTAAAGGGCATGTCATTGTCGTGTACCGCCAATAAGTGTCATTGTCTCCCCTTGCCACGACAATCTAGTCTCACTATGTCATTGTCGGGCTAGACCCGACAATCTATTACAGAGAGGGATTCCCTTGTCAAGCAATGGAATGACAAGTTATTCAAGTGCGGGAAAATGACAGGCTAGGTCAAGCAGAGAAATGATAATGAGCCCGGTCTAGCTGGCAAAAGTTTAACTCTTTGTCTGTTCCAGGCTTTCGATTATCGAAGAAAGTTCTGCAAGGTTGAGAGGCTTTTTAAAAAAGTAATTTACGCCGAGATCCTTTACGCGCTGTTCAATTGAACTGTCTTCTAAGGCGGTAACAACTACGATTACGGGTCTGCCAAAAGATTCATTTTCCTGTATTTTTTTACAAAGGCTAAAACCGTCAACTCCAGGTAAATCAAGATCCAAAATTAAAATTCCCGGCTGATTTTGAGTAATTAAGACGCCGGCTTCAAATCCGTCAAATGCCTGAAAAATCCTGAGCCCCAGGTTTTCATATTTTTTCTGTAAAAATCTTGCGATTACACAGTTTAAGCCTTTATCGTCATCAACAATCAAAACGCTCTGATTAAAAATAACACGGACAGAACATTTTTCGGTCAATTCCTGCGGAATGCGCATATTTCTGCCTTTCATAAAAGAAGCAAGATCGTCCGGATAAACCCTGTACTGTCCGCCAGGTGTAGTAAAAGCCTTTAAATGTCCGCCTTTTATCCAGTTAATTGCCGTCTGATTTACGACACCACATATATTTGCAACTTCAAGCGCAGAAAAAACTTCTGGTCTGTCATTTTTTTTTGCCATCTTTGTATTCCCAAAATTGATTTTAATTCTGTAAAGAGCAAATCATTTTATACGAAAAACCTGACTCTATCATATACTTTATTAGTTTTTCGTCTTTTTTTCCGCTTCTCATTGCCTTTTCCATTGCTCTTTTGCAAAGTTGAATTTCTTCATTTTCTTCAAAAAAAAGATCAAGGGCCTTTTTTGCATCATCTCTTTGTATTCCTCGACTTGTCAATTCACTTAAAAGTCGTATACGCCCCTGAGGTTTTGTAATCGTATGGCTTCTAAGCCAGCAATACGAAAATCTTGTATCATCTAACAGTTTTTTTTCTTCAAGAAAATCAAGAGCTACTTTTATCGCTTTTTTTGAATGTCCTTTTTGTGCAAGTTTTTTTTCAAGCCCAGAACGGCACTGCTCGCATCGCGCAAGATATTCTTCTGCTTTTCGTTCTGCAACAAAGGCAAGACCGCAATCAAGAATTTCTTCTTCCTGATCTGCGCTAAATTGCATTCCAGTTACAATTTCTGCAGGATTTATTGTTTGAAGAAAAGCTGTCCTGATAAAAAAAACAGACCCGTCTTCTGTGGTGAGTTCCACTATGTCCGACAAGGTCTGTTTTATAGCACTTAAGCGCATTTTTTGTCCCGTTGAAAGTTTTTTTGAGCTCCACAAAAAATGGAGCCCAAAAACAAGATTCTAACGTTTTGAGAACTGGAAGCGACGACGAGCACCGCGCTGACCGTACTTTTTACGTTCAACCATGCGACTATCGCGTGTAAGGAATCCGTTAGCTTTAAGTGATGTGTGTGCATCTGGATCAACCTGGAGCAATGCACGAGAAAGTCCGTGGAGACAAGCATCTGCCTGACCGTTCAAACCACCGCCAGTTACGTTGATCAAAATGTCAAATTTATTTTCGTTGCTTGTAACGAGAAGTGGCTGATGTACTCTGCGTACCTGCTCTTCTGAATCGAAATATTCAGCAACATCTTTTCCGTTTACAACGATTTTTCCGCTACCGTCACGCAAGAATACACGTGCTGTAGCAGTCTTTCTTCTACCTGTACCAATTGCAACATTCTTTACCATCATAGACTCCTATTACACTTCAAGTGGTTTTGGATTCTGAGCCTTCTGTGGGTAATCAGAACCAGCATAGATTTTTACACTGTCCATCATTTTGCGACCAAGACGGCCGTTTGGAAGCATACCTGCAATTGTGCGTGTGAGTGGAGCGATTGGGTTTCTTTCGATGAGTTTTTCGAAAGTAAATGAGCGCAATCCACCAACATAACCTGTGTAATGGCGATAAAGCATGTCTGTTGTTTTGTTACCAGAAACAACTACTTTGTCAGCGTTGATAACAACAACAAAGTCACCCATTGCCTGGTTAGGTGTGTAAGTAGCCTTGTTTTTTCCACGAACGACTGCAGCAACTTTAGCAGCAACACGTCCGAGCGGTTTACCGGCAGCATCGATGATGTACCAGTCACGTTTCTGTTCGTAATCTTTAACGAATAAAGTTTTCATTTGTATATACCTTGTACTAAAAAGTCTCTTGTGCTCATTTTGATTGCATCTTCAAAAATCACACTCCGCAGATATTGAAGCTTATCTGCGCATATACGGGGACATAAATATTAAAATTTTTATGGTTTTTGGTCAACGAAAAACAAGGGCAAATTCTAATTTTTTGCTTCTTTTTCGGCTGCTTCGTTAGCTTCGCGCTCTTCTTTTCTGGCTTCTTTTTTGTCCTGAATATCTGCAAAGCCGATTAAAATTGCGACAATTCCGACAAGGACTGCAAGCAAAGGACCGTCGCCTTTTAAGGCAATAAGAATGTAAGTTCCCCAGTCGAGACCTTGTGGCAGTGCAGCAAAAATGCAGAAAGCAATCAGTAAAAGTCCAAAAATTATAGCAACCATTTTTATTCTCCAGATAAATTATTAGTCTGAATATTAAGTTTAAATTTAAGCAATTTAAAATGCCATTGCCGTTCCTGATACAACCATCTCTAAATGAACGTAATATATCTATTTAGATTTCCGGGTCAAGCCCGAAAATGACAAATTAGACCGCGCAAGGGATTTCTGCGTATCAGTCTGGCGACTGCTACGCTGCGAGTTTACTTCGTAAACTCGTTATT
>CAVJSA010000054.1:0-16282 GCA_963651875.1 Lachnospiraceae bacterium
TCATGCTTAAATTTTAGCACATTGAAATTTGTTTGTCTTTAAAATAATGATGGGGGTTGTCCATTCTTTTTGGACAGCCCCATCTCCTCGTCTTGTCTTTATGTGTCATTCCCTCATCTTGACCAGGGAATCTCCTCGTCGCGATAGATTGTCGGGTCAAGCCCGACAATGACAGACAGAGCAAGCCCGACAATGACATAGGGGCAAGGTGAGCCAATGTCACAGGGTCAATGCGATACAATGACAGATTAAGTCGAGACTGTCATATCAAGTACGACAATGACAGGCGACTGTCCGCCTTTATTTGTGCAGGACAACTGTTTTTTCTATTCGAGTGTTTTTGCAATAACGCCGCCACCACGGATTACGCCGTCAATATACAAAACTGCCGACTGTCCCGGTGCAACTGCACGCTGTGGTTCCTTAAACGAAATTTTCCATGGAGTGCCTGCATAATTTGTTGTGTCGCCTTCTGGAATTTCATATTTTTCTACGGTTGCCAGAGCCGGACGGCTGGCCAGGCGGATTTTTACCATTGCTTCAAAACTTTCTGTCGGTTCAACGCCAGCCGGCCATACAAAATCGTCTGCAATCAGCGCGTTCGAATTAAGGTCGTCATTTTTAGCAAGAACAACCAGATTGTTTTTTGCATCAATATGCTGAACATAAGCCGGATAGTTCAATGCAACTCCAAGCCCCTTACGCTGACCAATCGTGTAATGTTCAATTCCTTTGTGGCGGCCGAGAACGTGTCCGTCAAGGTCGATTATGTCGCCTGGAACGCTTGGTTTGTCTTCGAAAAGCATGTCAAAATATTCCGGCGGAATAAAATCCTGGCTTTCTTCGCGGTCTGCCGCTTCGATATTTGCCTGGCGTGCAAGTTCAAAAACTTCTTTTTTCTGCATAAGCGCAAGCGGAAATCTTACTTTTTCGAGAACTTCCGACGGCAGACGATACAAAAAGTAAGTCTGATCTTTCGTTGCATCAGCCGCACCAGCAATCATTGCAGGTCTTTTGTCAGAACCAAAAAGTCCTTCTTCCGGGCGGACAATGCGCGCATAGTGACCAGTGCAAAAATAATCAAACTGAATGTTTAAATTCTTAATTCCTGCTAAAAGGGCGTCAAACTTTATAAAACGGTTACAGCGGATGCAAGGATTTGGAGTGCGACCCGAACGATATTCACTTTTAAAATATTCGAGAACAACTTTGCGGTAAGTTTCTTTTACGTCAATAACGTGGTATTCAATATCGTGCTCTTTGCAGAATTTTTCACATTCAGCAATATTTTCTTCTTCTCCAGGACCATAACAAGCTTCGCGGACAGGTTTGTCGGTTTTAATTTCCGGCAATTTTCCGTCCCAAATGGACATTGTAGCCCCGATTACTTTGCAACCTTTATTTTTGAGCATTAAAGCCGTTAAAGTGGAGTCTACGCCACCAGACATTCCAACAACAACAGTGTCTCCAGCTTTTGGCATATCAAGATTTATAAAATTCATAAAAACTCCAGAAAATCAAAAAAAAATGTTCCAATAAAACTAAACAATATAGAAAAAATAATCAATTACACGACTTTTTGGAATTTTTTATTTGGGGGGGAGCCACAGTCTTACAAAACAATTTACTGTCTCTGCCGGCTTTTCAGGCTTGCGCTGTCGCTTCAATGTGCTGACATCCTGTTTTTTGCGGTTAACAGGCGTTTAGTGTCGTCCGTGGCACAGATAACAGCCCCCCTTTACATTTTGTTCAATAAAAAATGTCAGCACATCGCCTTCGGCGGCCTTACAATCCGGGCTAAAAGTTTGCTTTTAATTTACAGATTTTGCTTTGTGTTGTAAAAAAAACTTGTCTGGTTTATCGTTTACAAAATGACAGTCGAACTAATGACAGAGCAGGAACGTAATTCTGTAATCGAATATCTTTTAACATACGAAAAATACTGCGTTGTGCTTCTTTCCCAAATTTTACATGGTGGAAAATCAATTTATCTTTTGCGCGGAAACTTTGGCGAACTCCACGGAGTTTTCAGCTGGTGGCAGGCAAGTTCAATTCATCATTGTATTCCAGACGTAAATGGCAAAAACAGGGCAGAAATTGAGCTTGCCCTCGAACATTTTTTTGCAGAAAACTCAGTAAAATATATTTTTAGCATTGCAGGTGAAAGGTCTGCAACTCTTATGTTTAAAGACATTCTGGATCAAAAATTTTCTAAAACTACAGAACGTCAGTTTGACTATTTTTTAATGGAAAACGGCAGGTTTGATTCAACCAGAGATTTACGAAAAATGAACCGGCAGCTTGTCGTTCAAAAATGCACTCAAAACGATATTGAGCGGGTGTTTTTGTTGCAAAAAGCTTTTGAATTAGAAGAAGTTGTTTTTGAAGATTCCTCTTTTGACGAAGAAAAATGCCTTGCCCGTTTTGAAAATTTTGTGGAAGCCGGAGCCGTTTATTCAGGCAAAATAAAAAATGTTCCATTGTGTAAACTTACGGTAAGCGCAGTTGCAAAAAATTATGTAATGATTGGCGGAGTTTATACATTGCAAAAATACAGAAGGTGCGGGCTAGGAAAAGCCTTGCTGAACAGCGTAACTCAAACTCTAAGTGCAAAAAACAAAAAATGCACTCTTTTTGTAAAAACACAAAACACAGCAGCAATAAAACTTTACGAACAGACCGGATTTAAAAAATTCAGTAGTTTTGTAATTTTGTATTATTAACTTTGTAAGGAAAAAATTATGAATAATTTTAACATTTGCCCGATTTGTGGCAGTAAACAAATTAAAAACGAAAATAACCGCAAATGGCTTTGTTCTGACTGTGGTTTCGAACTTTACAACAATGTTGCTTCTGCGGTTGGCCTTGTAATTGCCGCCGCCGACAACAAAATTCTTTTCGAAAAACGCGCAAAAGAACCTCGCAAAGGATTTTTAGCTTTTCCCGGCGGTTTTGTTGATCCTGACGAAACTGCAGAGCAGGCCTGCATTCGTGAATGTATCGAAGAAACTGGCGTAAAACCTTCAAATCTTGAATATCTTTGCAGTTTTCCAAACACTTACGAATACAACAAAATTGTTTATAAAACCTGCGACTTGTTTTTTAAGGCAGAAATTCCTGCTAAAGAACAGTTAAAAGCTCAACAAGGCGAAGTAGACGGCTTTGAACGTATCTTAATTCAAACGGAAGAAGATATAGAAAAGCTTCCTCTTGCTTTTGAAAGTGCCCGAAAAACTTTAAAAATCTGGTTAAAATCAATAAAATAGCAAAATGGATTCAAAAATTATTATTATTTCAATTGTTGTTGCAGCCTATGCTGCTTTTGCAGGTCTTTTAATTTCTATTCCTTTTAGAATAAAAAAATTAAAGAATGAATGTGGCGAACTAAAAATGAAGCTTCGCTCAGATTTTCCGTTGCGTTCAATTCTTGCATTTGTAATATGTGCCCTTTTGATTGGCGTAATTCCGTTGCGTTCATTTGAACTTTATGTTTCTGCAATTTTTGCTGCAACTTCGGTTCTTGCAACTTATATTGCTTCGTGCCAGGTTGTAAACAGCG
The DNA here is from genome assembly GCA_963651875.1 of Lachnospiraceae bacterium. Classification (GTDB taxonomy): domain Bacteria; phylum Spirochaetota; class Spirochaetia; order Treponematales; family Treponemataceae; genus Treponema_D. The sequence goes on from CAVJSA010000054.1 coordinate 3,560, forward strand.
GAATGAACGGCGTTTTTGAAAATATGATTATCAGCGATACAACTGCAGTAAAATACGACGAAATAATGTCGCTTCCAACTCTTTCTTACGAAAATGACGAAGACACTGTAAATGTGGATTTCCGTCTGCTCGAAATTCTCAAAAAAAATGGAGCAAAAGTAACATTTGCATTTCCAGACGAACAAAAACGCAACCAGGCATTGCAGATAATCCTTGAACAGGCACCTCAATTAAAAAATTAAATATCAATGGCAGAAATAAAAATGACAGACTCAAATATTCTTGCTTTTCAATCTGATTATATGGAAGGCGCTCATCCGGCAATTATAAAAAAACTTACAGAAACAAATCTTTTGCACACGGTCGGCTACGGTTTTGACGAATATTGCGAAGAAGCACGTTCTTTAATCCGTAGTGCCTGTTCCTGTCCGAATGCGCAGGTTCAGTTTTTAATCGGAGGAACTCAAACTAATGCAACTGTACTCGACAGTTTATTAAAAAACTGGCAGGGCGTAATTGCTGCAGATTCCGGGCATGTCAGTGTGCACGAGGCCGGTGCAATTGAATACACTGGACACAAAGTTCTTGCCTTAAAAGGCAACGACGGAAAACTTTCTGCCTGTCAGGTTGAACAGTTTGTTAGTGATTTTTACAAAGACGGAAACTGGGAACACATGGTTGAACCTGGCGCAGTTTATATTTCACAGCCAACAGAATTTGGAACACTTTATTCAAAAAGCGAATTAAAAGAACTTTCAAAAGTCTGTCGTTCGTACAAAATTCCACTTTATGTTGACGGCGCTCGTTTAGCTTATGCTTTAGGCAGTGCAGAAAACGACGTTACTCTCAAAGATTTGGCTGAATATGCTGATATTTTTTATATTGGCGGAACAAAATGCGGAACTCTTTTTGGCGAAGCTGTTGTAATTCCAGAACCTCAGTTAATTCCACACTTTTTTACTCAGATAAAACAGCATGGAGCTTTACTTGCAAAAGGTCGTTTGCTTGGAATTCAGTTTGCAGAACTTTTTAAAAACAATCTTTATTTTGAACTCGGAAAATCAGCCGACATTTATGCACAACAGATAGAAACTGCTCTTAAAAAGGCTGGATACAAACTTTACATGCATTCTCCGACAAACCAGGTATTTTTTATAATCGAAAATACAAAACTCGAAGCACTTTCTAAAAAAGTGCTCTACGGTTATATGGAAAAGTACGACGAAACAAAAACTGTAATCCGTTTTTGTACAAGCTGGGCAACAACCCGGGCCGACGTAAACGAACTTTTAAAAATAATCGAAAAAATGTAATTTTTTTTGGCGGCTCTATCGTTTATGTGGTGATGGAAAAAGTTGAAATGACATTTTTTTGTCATACTGTCGAGTATACTCGCCAAAGTGATCTTTTTTCGTAAAAAGTTCTCTTAAAGAAAGAAAATAAATATGCCAAGAAGAATAAATACCACAGGAACAATCCAGTGTTTGCATTTTTTCAGGACTGTCTGAACTACAGAAATCTGCGTTGTTTTTATCTGTAAAATGCTGACTCCAATCTGAAGAACTGCAAAAATCGCCATTGTAATTAGTTTTTCAGAAAGTGTGTATTTTGTAAAAATTGGAATGTAGATTCCAAGATTGTCTGCACTGGCTGCAATTGTAATAAGAAAGGCCGTAATTATTATTCCAAAGCCTTGTGCTTTATTTTTGGCTGGTTTTTCGTTTTTATCGTCAGTATCTTTATCAAAAAGCTCTTTTATACCAAGGAGAATTGGAACGATTCCGCAGAAACGCAGATATTGTGGAGGAATTTTTTCAAGATAATAAGCCACAAACGAACAAACTGCCGTAACTATCATAAGAGCGGACATCTGTCCGATTACTACAAGCCACTTTTTCTTTACCTGGAAGTTATTAAAAAGAACGACAAAGACAACAAAATCATCTAGTTCTGTAGAAACAAAGGTAAGAAATGCAGTTAAAAGAATTTTCCACATAATATTATTATATAGTTTACCCAAGGTGTTGTCGTGCTGGAATACAAGGAAGACTGCGTTAGCGCTGGGAAGGGCACGCCGCAGGCGTGTTCGGCTGTAAGCCGAATGAAGCGAATAGCGGAACCCTGGACATAGCGACCTGCCGCAGGCAGGTAACGCCCAAAAACAGAAATCTAAAACTGTCTGAGATTTTTGTTTTATGCGTTAGCGCCGGGCTTTTTGCATAAAAATTTTTATTTTGGTATAATCGCCTGTCTTTTTTGGCTAAAGTTCTTTTGGCTGATTCTAAAATTCCTATTCTTTTGCTTAATGCGTTTTTCACATTACAAATCAAATAGTTTTCAGGTAGAAAAATGAAAAATTTAAAGTTTCGTCTGCCCATGTATTTTATCGGGCTTTTTGTTATGACTGTCGGCATTGCTTTTTCGGTTAAGTCGAACCTTGGAGTGTCGCCAGTTAGTTCTATTCCTTATACGATGACGCGCGTCTGGGGAATTGAAATGGGAAATGCAACAATTATTTTCCATTGTGCTCTGGTTTTAATTCAGCTTTTAATTTTACGCAAAAAGTTTTCTCCATTGATTTTGCTGCAGATCCCGATTGGAATTATTTTTGGCAAATTTACAACGCTCAGTAACTATCTGGCTTCGTTTTTTCCAACTCCTGACAATCTTGTTATAAGATTTGTTCTTTCGATTTTGAGTTGTGTTCTTGTTGCAATCGGAATCTTTTTTTATGTTCCTGCAAATATCGTGCCTCTTGCCGGTGAAGGCTGTATGGGAGCAATTTCTGGAGTTGCAAATATTGAATTTGCAAAGGTAAAAATTGCTTTTGACTGTGCAATGGTAATTGTTTCTTTTTTTACCTGCCTTGTTGCAATTCATTCTCCTGGAAGCGTTGGCGTTGGAACTGTTATTGCGGCTGTTCTTGTTGGTTTGATTTTAGGCGCAATAACAAAGAAATTCGGAGAATCACGAAAAAGAATTTTTGGTTTTTAAGGCGTGGTAAAGCGACAACGTTGCACGCTGTGTCGCTCTTGTTATAAAAAGTACAAAAAAACAGGGAATATCTGACAGATAACCTAGACACGTTTTTTTATTTTTTATATACTCAAGAAATACGGCGTCTTACCCAAGTGGTAAGGGAACGGTCTGCAAAACCGTGATTGAGCAGTTCGATTCTGCTAGACGCCTGTTAAAAGACGGTGCTTTCTGGCATCGTCTTTTTTTTCCGGGAGCCAATGGCAAAGCCTGTTCCCGTTTATATAGACGGCTGTCTGGCAGTTCAATTTTTTTTGGACGCAGACAGCTTTTTTGTTTTGTGCTGCTTGGTAGTGTAAAGAACTTTTTTTTAATATAATTTGCCTTATGCAAAAGGATTTTTACGACTTTGTTGTCATTGGTGCCGGGGCGGCTGGTTTAACGGCGGCTCAGTATGGGGCGCGCAGCGGGCTCGATACTCTTTTAATTGATTCTGGAGAAACCGGCGGACAGGCGTTGAATATTTCTAATCTTGAAAATTTTCCTGGTTTTTATCCTGCTGTAAAGGGAACTACTTTTATTAAAAACATGAAAGATCAGGCTCAGAGTTTTGGGGCAGAAATTGCACAGACAAAGGTAAATTCAATCGACAAAATAAAAAATAAATTTGTAATAGAAACCCTAGGTGGAAAGATTTCGGCTTTTACGGTTTTGATTGCAACCGGAGCGGCTCATAAAAAACTTGGCGTTGCCGGTGAAAATGAATTTAACGGGCGCGGAGTTAGTTATTGTGCAACCTGCGACGGTCCTTTTTTTCGTGGTGGAAAAATTGTTGTCGTTGGCGGTGGAGACAGCGCCTGCGAAGAAGCATTTTATTTGTCTTCGCTTGCGGACAGCGTAATCCTTGTTCACAGACGGGAAGAACTGCGTGCGCAAAAGGCAATTCAACAGAAAATTCAAAAGGCAAAAAATATTTCTGTGCTTTTTAATACCGAAGTGCAAAAAATTGAAGGCGACAATAAGGTGAATGGAGTTGTCTTAAAAAACAATAAAACCGGCACGACAGAAAATATAAAATGTGATGCAGTCTTTATTTTTGTCGGAATGAATCCGCGGACTGAACTTGTAAATATGCTGCGCAAAGATGAAGGCGGCTACCTTATTACAAATTACAAAATGGAAACTGCTGTCAGTGGAATTTATGCAGCCGGCGATGTGCGGGCAAAGCCTTTTAGACAGTTGATTACGGCGGCGGCCGATGGAGCAATTGCGGCAAACCAGGCGCACGCTTATGTTACTGTGTTAAAAAATTCTAAATCGGCGAATGCGTAATTTTATAAAACGGAACAAAATGAAAAAAATCAATTTTATTTTTAAGATAACTGTGTTTTGCTCTGTGCTTTTTTCTTTTGGAAGAATTCCATTGGAAGCACAAAAATCAAAAATTCCTGACAATGCGGATTTTTGGAGCAACTATCCGGCAGACGAACTCGCTGATTTTTTAGTTTCTAAAATGAGCGATGAAGAGCTCTTGAGCCAGATTTTAATGTTTGGCTGGGCTGGCGCTGAACCAAGCGAACTTTTAATTCAGTGGGTGTATGAGCGCGGGCTTGGAAGCGTTAAGGTTTTTGGCTGGAATACGGACAATATTAAACTCGTTGCAAAATCGGTTACAGAATTGCAAAAAAAAGCGCAGGGGCGGTCTTTAAAGATTCCTTTGTTTGTTGCGACAGACCAGGAAGGTGGCTGGATCCGCCACGTAAAGGGCGAGACTTCCGAAACTCCTGGCAATATGGCAATCGGGGCGAGCGGTTACCCGATGGACGCTTATTATTCAGGCTATTACATTAGTCGTGAAATAAAGGCTTTGGGTATAAATATGAATTTTGCCCCAACCGTTGACAATTACACAAACTTAAAATCGACAGTAATCGGGCCACGTTCTTTTGGTTCGAATCCTGAATATGTAGGACAGCTTGGTGCAAGTTTTGCGGCTGGTTCGATTGATGCGGGCGTAATTCCGACGGCAAAACATTTTCCGGGCCACGGAGACACAAGTTTAGACAGCCATGGAAACCTGCCTCAGATTGATATTGACTACAAAACTTTGGAAAATCGTGAACTTATTCCTTTTAAGTATCTGATTGCAGAAAAAATACCTGCGATTATGAGCGGACATTTGAGCTTTCCTCAGATTATGCCGAATGGTGAACCTGCGAGTCTGTCAAAAGTTTTTTTGACGGATATTTTGCGCAACCGTCTTGGTTACGAAGGGCTGATCATTACCGACGATATGATGATGAACGGAGCTACGATGTACGCAGGCAGTTTAAGCCGCGCTTTTCGGCTTGCAATAGAAGCCGGTAACGACATTGTAATTTCTTCGACAACGGCGCGCTGGAACGAAAACCTGTGGACTGCGAACCTTGCCTTAATGAGTTCGAGCACGGAATTTAAACAGACGGTTACTAAGGCTGCGCGCCGTGTGCTTTTGTATAAATTGAATTATTTAAAAAATTCAAATGCAGCACCGTTATACCCGGATCCAGAGACTTTAAGCAATTTTATTCCGGATAAAGACGGACAGAAGTTCTTTTTGAGCCAGGCCTGCCGGTCGATTACTGCATATAAAAAAGGAACGTGCCTGCCTTTAAAACCTGCTTCGGACGAAAGAATCCTGCTTGCTGGTCAGACTCAGTTTCCTGACTTTTTTACGGAAGCAAAAAAACGTTTTTCTAACTGTGCGGAATTTAAATTTGACTACGAAATGGGACCAAACCAGGCTGACTGGATGAGCAATAATATTGAATCAACTGCCCGAGGTTACGACACAATAATTATCTGTGTTGCAAATGAGCGCAGCGCAAAGATTGCAAATCGTCTGCAAAAAACAGGCAAAAAAGTTGTAATAATGTCTGTTCTTGCTCCTGTTCCTGTGTTGAATTTTACCTGGGCAGATACAATTTTATTGGGTTACAGTTATTCACCATATACGTTTGAAGCTCTTTTTGCTGCCTTAAACGGAGAATACGAGCCGGAAGGCGAACTGCCTTTGTAACGCGTGCGCTAACGCGTAAGGGATTTGTGCGTATCAGGCTTTTGCCTGCTACGCTGCGAGTTTACTTGCGTAAACTCGTTATTTAACGTGTGCGCAATGTGCGCACGGCTTTACGCTAAAGCGTAAAGGATTGTTGCATACCTGCGGTATGCTGACAGTTTTCTGGCGAAAACTGTTTTATTTAACTGTGCGCTAAAGCGCACGGCTTTACGCTAGTGCGTAAAGGATTGTTGCATACCTGCGGTATGCTGACAGTTTTCTGGCGAAAACTGTTTTATTTAACTGTGCGCTAAAGCGCACGGCTTTACGCTAGTGCGTAAAGGATTGTTGCATACCTGCGGTATGCTGACAGTTTTCTGGCGAAAACTGTTTTATTTAACTGTGCGCTAAAGCGCACGACCTTACGCTAACGCGTAAGGGATTGAAGGGGCGCCGCAGGCGTTGTTTTGCCAGAATGGCAAAACAATGGAGCGCGTTAGACGCGGAACCCCGAAAAGCCTGACCCGGTTTACCGGGGTACGCCCATATAAAAAAAATTAAAAGTCAGGAATTTCTTTTTTCTTTGTAAACTTGTAATCGTTGGCGTGGGTGTTTGGTAAAAGGCCTGCAATTCTGTCGTTTTCTTTTTGAAGCTGAAACTTTATCATCATTTTAAAAGCGTCCATTAAACTTTCTTCGCTGTTGTTTGTAGTGCCTGCAATAAGTCCGCTTTCTTTGAATTCTTTTATGAGATAGTAGCAGGTTTCGATTGTCGAAACACATTCCGGGTGTGGTTCTCTTTTAAATGTAAAAATTGAGCTGTAAAGCCCTGAAAAACTCAACTTTGGTAGAGCCATAATGTTGGTCGAAAGAGCGATCATTTTTTTTGAACAAAACCAGGTTGAATCAATTATTATTGCCAGAAGTTTTCTGCCGTTTAATTCCTGATTAAAGCCTTCTTTTTTTGAATTCCAGGCATCTTTTGAAGGATAAAGCAATACCGGATAATACTGAGGATCTGCGAGCAGGGCACAAAGACGTTCATTTTTGGTAAAGTCGATGCCCATAATGATTTCTGAGTCTAAAAGTCCTGCGTGGGCAATACGGCCCGTTCCTGTCCTCTGTCTTTTTGCTTCTTTTGGATGCATTAAAAAAACAAATTTGATTCCCGGGTCAAATGGTTTTAAAACGCTGCACACACAGCTTTCTTTTGGTCTAAAGCATTTGTAACAAAAATCGCGCATTAGTTTGTTTCCGGTTTTAAGCCGTCTACCATAAACTCTGCCGGAATTTTTGAAGGACGAGCTTCGTGGTTTACGCAGGCCCAGGTAACGTCGGCTTCGGCACTTATCTGTCCGTCTGGTTTGCGGATTATCTGGTGCATTGTGCCAGAAACGGCTCCCATTTTAGCCGGCCAGGTTTCGATTTTAAGTTCTTCGTGCATTTTTGCAGAAACCTTGTAGTGAATGTCTACGTGGGTTACAAAAAGATAGTAGCCTGCGTTAAAAAGGGCGTCGTATTTAAAGCCGATTTTTTCGAGAAAATCCATGCGGGCAGTTTCGAGATAATTTAAGTAAACTGCGTTGTTTACGTGGTTGTAAGAGTCGCATTCGTAAGGGCGAACTTTTAAGTCTGTTGTAATTTTCATAATGGAACAAAGTCTAGCACAATCGCAAAAAGTTTTCATGAAAATTGTAATTTAATAGTCCGAAAGTTCTGCGAGGGCGCTCCATCTGTCGTAGGCTTCGTTTAAGCGGGCGTCAACTTTTGTGTATTCTTCGCCTGCTTTTCGCGCTTTTGAAAAATCCGGGTCGGCCATTTGTGCTTCGAGAACTGATTTTTTGTCTTCGAGTTCAAAGATTTCTGCTTCGAGGGCTTCGTATTCTTTTTGTTCTTTAAATGAACGGCGCTTTGGTTTTGCTGCTGCTGCCGGAGCGGGCGTCTGTGCAGTTGTCGTGTTGCCGGTGGCAGTGTTTGCGGGACTGTCTGCTGTTGTTTGCGCCGTCTGTTTTGCTGTCGGGGCGGTTTTTGTTGTCGGGCCGGAAGATTTTTTTGCTTCTGCCTTCTTTTTTTCTTCCAGCAAATCTATGTATTGTGAGCATTTTCCGACAAAGCCGCTTACGTTGCCGTCGTCTTCCATTATAAAAAGTGTGTCGGCAACCTTGTCCATAAAATAGCGGTCGTGGCTGACAACTAAAAGACAGCCCTGATATTCTGTCAGGAACTGCTCGAGAATATTCATCGTAAAAATGTCAAAGTCGTTTGTAGGTTCGTCCAAAACAAGAAAGTTTGGATTAGAAATTAAAAGGCGAACAAGAAAAACTCGTTTTCGCTCTCCGCCGGAAAGAGTCGAAAGCATTGAATGCTGAATTTTTCCTTCAAAACCAAATTCGTTTAGAAATTGAGAAGCACTCAAATCTTTGCCACTGTTCGTGTGGATAATTTCGGCTGCTTCTTTTATGTAGTCGAGAACTGTCATGTTAAGGTCTTTAAATACCGGATTTTGCTGATAGTAGCCGATAAAAGTATTTTCGCCTTTTTCGATTGTGCCGGAATCTGGCTGGATCGTGCCGGTGATTATATTTAGCAAAGTAGACTTGCCCGAACCGTTGTTTCCGAAAATTCCGATTTTTTCGCCTTTATTAAACTTGTAAGAAAAGTTTTTTAATACCGGAGTAAAGTTCAGAGCGGAAGAATTTTCTTCGGTGCACAAGGCTTCGTGTTCGCCGACGTAGCCTTTTGGAAAGTTTTTTGAAATTCCATGTAATTCAAGAATTTTTCCACCAAGACGGCGGCCTGCAACTTCAAAAGAAAATCCCTTGTCCTGTGTAAATTTTTCGCGGTTAATGAGTGCGTTGTCTCTCTGGATTCTTGCCTTTGCCTTTGTTCCGCGTGCACAAGGCCCTCTCATAAGCCAGTCTCGTTCAACGCGCAGAACGGATTCAATACGGCGTTCTGTGTTCTGTTCAATTTCTAATTCAACCTGTTTTTTTTCGAGATAGGTTGAATAGTTACCTTCGTACAGTTTGAGTTTTTTGCGGTCAAGTTCATAAATGCTCGAACAAACTGCATCCAGAAAGTAGCGGTCGTGGGTAACCATTAAAACTGAACGTTTTGTGTCGTGCAGGTAATTCTGCAAAAAATAGATTGTTTCTATGTCCAGGTGGTTTGTTGGTTCGTCGAGTAAGAGAAGTTTTGTATCTTCGACTAAAACCTGGGCGAGTGCAACTTTTTTTAACATTCCGCCGGAAAGCGTGCCCATTTTGCGTGTCATGTCTTTTATTCCGAGCGTGCTTAAAATTGAACGCACCTGAGATTCATAATTCCACAAAGAACCTTTGTCCATTTCTAAAGTGAGTGTGTCAAAGCGGTTTTGCTGGGCAGCGGAAAATCCTTTTTCCATGGCAAGGCAGAGTTCTTCGTATTCCCGGATTTTTGCGAGTTTTGGGCTGTTTGATTTAAAAATGTGTTCTTCGATTGTGTCCTGAGAATTAAACTGCGGATTTTGCCCCAAAAAACTTACTCCGCTTTCTTTGTTTATTACAACACTGCCTTCGTCGGGCGTAAGAATGCCGGCAATCGTAGAAAGCATGGTTGATTTTCCTGTTCCGTTACGGCCTATTATTGCTGCTTTTTCGCCTTCGTTAAGTCCAAAAGTTACGTCTGTAAATAAAGGAGCTTCTCTTCCCATTTTGGTAAGATTGCTGATCGATAAAATATTCATTAAAGAACTCCAGTGCCGGCAATAATAGCAGATTTTAGAAATTTTGTTGACAGGGCTGGTATAACGATGTATAAACATTATGAACATTTGAACAAGTGTTCATTTGTTCAAATAAAAACGTTAACACAATGCGGAGGAACACAAATGGAAACCCCAGATGAAGATGTTCTTATAGACCTTGCAGAGCTTTTTAAGATTTTTGGAGATTCAACCAGAATAAAACTCCTTTTTGCCCTGCATGACGGCGAAAAATCTGTTGGCGAAATTGCTTCTGGCCTTGGAATGAGCGACAGCGCAATCAGCCATCAGTTAAAAATCTTAAAAGACAGCAAACTGGTTCGCGGCAGGCGCGATGGAAAACAGATTTATTATTCGCTCGATGACGATCACGTTCTTTCAATCCTGAACCAGGGAATCGAGCACGTAATCGAGTAGGCGCAACACTGACACAACGCTGTGTCTGCGAACTGCAATGACAAAAAAAATGACATTCTATTGCGTTCAACCTGCTATGGCTCTGACAAAAAGTATGTCATTTTCGCACTCGGAAAAGTACGTCATTCCCGTGCTTAAAAAAGTATGCCATTCCAATACTCGAAAAACTATGTCATTCCCGTACTTGATACGGGAATCTCAAAGACCTTATAAACCGTACTTGTTAAACAGTTTTGCAACTTCAGGAGGAATATTATGAAAAACGAAGATAATTCAAAAGAACAGCGCTGCCACAGCGCAGACACCACCCGCGACGAACATAATCACAGCGAACACACCTCAGGCGAACACCACGAAGAACTTTGCCACGACGGTAGTTGTTCCTGCCATGACGAACACCACAACGACGGAGGCTGTTCCTGCCACGAGCACGCTCATAAAGCTCACGCCTGCTGTTGCTGCCACGATGACGACGAAGAAGAAGAGGGCGAAATTACACTAAAACGCATAATTTTTTCTCTCGTGCTTTTTATTGTGGCCCTTGGAGTTGAACACGTCAGCTTTTTTGCAAAGTCGTTGTCTTTTGTTCAATTTGACGGAGTTACCTTACATCGCGCAATCTACCTTGTCCTTTATTTTGTAGCCTACATTGCCTGCGGCAAAGACGTCTTAAAGTCTGCCGTAAACAATATAAGACGCGGAAAAGTTTTTGACGAAAAATTTTTAATGGCAGTCGCTTCTGTTGGTGCAATCTTCCTTGGCGAAGTCGGCGAAGCCGTAGCTGTAATGCTCTTTTACAATATTGGCGAATTCTTCCAGGATTACGCAGTTGACAAAAGTCGCTCTTCAATAAGCGCGTTAATGGACATTCGCCCGGACAAAGCAGTTGTAGTTCGCGACGGAAAAACACTCGAAGTTGCTCCCAATACAGTTAACATTGGTGAACTAATCGAAGTAAAACCAGGCGACCGCCTCCCGCTCGACGGCACAATCGAAGAAGGCTCGTCTTTTATGGATACTTCAGCCCTTACCGGCGAAAGCGTTCCGCGCAAGGTTAGTGCCGGCAGTGCAGTTATGGCAGGCTTTGTAAATCAGCAGGGAGTTGTAAGGATTCGTGTAACAAAAACTTATGGCGAAAGTGCAGTAAGCCGCATTCTCGAACTTACACAAAAAGCAGGCGCTGTAAAGGCACGCACCGAAAAATTCATTACGCGTTTTGCAAAATGGTATACTCCGGTAGTTTGCATTCTTGCCGTTGTTGTAGCCTTCGTTCTGCCACTGGCATTGCAGGTTTTTGCCCCAGCTGTTTTTGCACAGACCGGCTGGCACACATGGATTTACCGCGCCTTAATGTTCCTCGTTGTAAGCTGCCCTTGTGCAATCGTAATTTCAGTTCCATTGTCATTCTTTAGCGGAATCGGAACAGCTTCCCGCCACGGAATTCTCATAAAAGGAAGCAACTATATCGAAGCCTTAAGCAAGGCAGAACTTGCAGTCTTTGACAAAACCGGCACACTTACCAAAGGAACTTTTGTAGTTTCTCGAGTTCTTGCAGTAAATGGAATAAGCGAAGATGAACTTGTTCAAACCGCAGCCCACGCCGAGTTCTATTCAACTCACCCGATTTCAAAATCTTTATGCAGGGCACACGAAGAGCGCAACTTAAAAAACGGGCTCGACAACGCTTGTTGTGCGCTGTGTACAAGAAAAGCCGCCGAAGAAATCAGCGGGCACGGCGTAAAGATTCAACTTGACGGAAAAACTGTTCTCGTCGGAAACGAAAAACTCATGGCAAAAGAAAACATACAAGTTGACGAGCAGATAAGGCTTAAATTAAACAGCAAAAAAACTGCCGGCACTGTAGTTCACGTTGCAAAGGAACAAAAGTATTTGGGTTGCATCGTTATCAGCGACGAACTAAAAGAAGATTCTCCAAAAATTTCAGCCGCACTCAAAAAAACAGGCGTAAAGCAGGTTGCAATGCTCACAGGCGACAACAAACAGACAGCCGGAATTATTGCAGAACAGCTTTCTATCGACACAGTTTATTCAGAACTTTTGCCGGAAGACAAAGTAAATTGTGTAAAAAAGCTCAAAGAACAAAAGACACAAAAAAAACAAAAAGGTTCGTTAATCTATGTTGGCGACGGAATAAACGACAGCCCGGTTCTTGCCAGTGCTGACGTAGGAATTGCAATGGGCGCCCTCGGAAGCGATGCTGCAATCGAAGCTGCCGACGTAGTAATTATGGACGACAGGCCAGGCCGCATAATCGAAGCAATAAAAATAAGCCGTGGCACAATGGCAGTCGTTTACCAGAACATAATCTTCAGCTTAGGTGTAAAGGTTGCAATCATGATTTTAAGTTCATTAGGAATTTCAAATATGTGGGTTGCAGTCTTTGGCGATGTCGGAGTCTGCTTTCTTGCAATTCTCAATGCCCTGAGAATTTTCAAAAAGTAAGTCTTACAAAAGAGAGTAAAGGAGGGCGGGCAATGAACTGCACCCATTTTTTTGGACAATTTTTATGCTATCATTTTCTTTGTTCGGA
>CAVJSA010000055.1:0-15932 GCA_963651875.1 Lachnospiraceae bacterium
ACGCAATGGCAATTATGACTGTAAGTGACCACATTTTAAAAGGTGGCGAAACTACAGCCGAAGAAAGACAGACAACTTTTACAAATATGATGAAAATTGCTCTGGAAACGATTGTTAAGGTAAATGAATAGAATTGATGGGACTGTCAAAAAAAATGACATTCCCATTACTTGATTTTCCGGGGCATACCTGCATTTGTTTTTTTTGTGTCATTCCCTGACTTGCTTTTTGTGTCATTCCCGCACTTGATGCGGGAATCTCTTCCTGCAATAGATTGTCGGGTCAAGATGAGACAATGACACGGTAGGTGAGATTGTCGGGTCAAGCCCGACAATGACATGGTATGTAAGCTGAGACAATGACATGGTTGGCAAGCTGAGACAATGACAGGATAGACGAGATTGTCGGGGCAAGCTGAGACAATGACTGCCGGAGTGGGGGCTGTGTTTTTTTATCTTGTCTTGATTCTTATTATTTCGCCTTTGCCTTCTAGCGTTACTTTTTCGCCTGGAGCTATGACAAAAATCTGTTCGCTAAGAATCTGTTCTGTTTTTGTTTTTTGTCCGTCGCTCATTGTCGAAACTGCTTTTAGGTTTTGTGAGTTTACGCAGAACAAAAGTTCAAAGTTTGAAGAAGAAGGGCAGAGGTAAGAATATCCGCCGGAAAATTCTTTTTTTACGAGTTCAAAATACGGACACTCAAAAACCGACGGTAAAGCCTGAACTTTTAAAACGTCAAATTCTTTGGTGTCTGCTTTTGCATCTGTGTATTTTTCGTATTTTATAGACTTTAAGCCTTTTTCTATGTGAAGCTCTCTCGGGCGGCCCCAGTCGTAGAGACGGTAAGTAATATTACAGCTCTGCTGAACTTCTAAAAGCCTTAATCCTCCGCCGATTGCATGGACTGTTCCCGACGGAATAAAAATAAAATCGCCTTTTTTTACTTCTACGCTGTTGAGAAGATTTTGCAGAGTGTTTTCTTTTATTGCCTTTGATAACTCGTCTGTTGAATATTTTTGTTTTAAGCCGCAAATCAGTTTAGAACCGGGAAGTGCATCTAAGACAAACCAGCATTCAGTTTTGCCCCGTGCGCCACTTCCTTCTAATTCAACTGCAGTTTTGTCATCTGGGTGAACCTGCACAGAAAGTGTGTCGTTCGCCTGAATGATTTTAACGAGCAGAGGATAATCTTTTACGAGAGAGCTGAATTCTTTTTGCTCTCCGTCTTTGTGAGTAGAAGCTATCCAGTCTTCATATCCCCAGACTTTTTGAGAGCGGATTGGAGTTAAGAGTTTCAATTAGTTTTCCCAAAGTTTTTCCGGATAGTAGCCACTTGCAATTTTGTCTGCAATTGCGTCTTTTACAACCTGCTTGTCCTGGGCGTAAGTCATGCCGAACCAGCTTTCCTGTGAAGTAAATACTTTGATTTTGCCCTTGCCGTCTTTGATAATCTGGCTTGCTGCAACTGGAAGAAGTGCTTCTGCCTTTGGACTTTCGAGGTTTTCTTTTCTGAATGAGTCCCAGTAATTTTCAAATTCGCCAAAGGCTGCCGGTGTAAAGCCAAAAAGGTTCATGCTGACACTTTCGTTTCCGGTGAGTGAATAAACATTGCCGTTGAGTTCGGATTCGATTTTGTCTCCGCTGAAATTTTCGCCGGTGTAGTAGATTTTTGTGTTTTCTGTGATTGATTCAAGGTAACCGTCTTTTGTCTGGCAGATTCCGCGGCTTACAGAACCGTTGCGGCTCATTGTTTTTCCTAAAATATAGCCGACCATTGCGTGTTCTGTGCTGTCGTTGCTGATTGAAGAAAGATAAGTGCCAAGTGTTTCGAATGCTGAACGGCCATAATAGTCGTCTGCGTTGATTACTGCATAAGGTGTGTTTAATGCCTGTTTTGCGCATAAAACTGCGTGTAAAGTTCCCCATGGCTTTTTACGGTCTGCCTTTTGTGCCTTTGCGTATTCGCCGGCAGTTAAAAGCATTTCCGGTGACTGAAAAACGTACTCGGCGTCCATGTTTTTTGCGATTCTGTCGAAAAGGCGTTCGCGGAAGTCTTTTTCAATGTCTTTGCGGATTATGTAAACTACTTTTCCAAAACCGCATTTTTTTGCATCGTAAGCTGCGTAGTCCAAAAGACATTCGCCGTTTTTGCCTACTGTATCAATCTGTTTAATTCCGCCGTAGCGGCTTCCCATTCCTGCTGCAAGTACAAGTAAGGTTGGTTTCATAATAAACTCCAGAAAAACTGGCTGTGATAATTGCGCACGGTTAACTTTAGCTTTTTAGACAGCCTGTAAGTTTTTGTCTCCGTGGTTACAGCCTTTTTGTGATAAAAGTACAAAAAGTTTACCACTTTGAAAATTTTTTATCAAACGAATGAAAATCTCGTAGCTGCCTGCGGCAAGGATTGTAGTGGTGCACGCAGTGCAACCTGATAAGGTCGGAGGCGAAAGCCGTAGCCACGAAAAGCCTGGTTTTTGCGTATGCAAAAAGCCGCCCGTAAATAAAAACAACCTTTGTTGTAACTGATTTTTTATTTCATTATACTTTACGGAAATTATTTTTTTAGCGAACTTTCTTTTCCGCTGTTTGAGGTTTGTATGCTTACATTAAAATTTGGTGGTACGTCTATGGGTTCAGCCCGCAGAATGCTTGATTCTGTGGATATTATGACAGGTCGTGCAAAGTCTGGCAGAATCAGTGTTGTTGTTTCTGCTGTTGCTGGGGTTTCTAATGCCTTGCAGGCCGCAATTGATGGGTGCATTCAGGGCGCTCAACCGTCAAATTTTGTTAATAACATAAAAAAAACACACGAAGAAATCTGTGCCGAGCTGCAGTCTGCTGTTGAAGGTTTTGACGCTGCTTTGACAATGGCAAAGATTGAATCAAACTTTACTGAACTTGAAAAACTTCTTAGCGGCGTTGCTTCTTTTGGAGAATGCCCGAAGTCAATTCATTGCCGGATTATGGGAATGGGAGAATTGTGCTGTGTGCCGATCGTAAATGCGATTCTCCTTGCAAAAAAACAGAACGTTCTTGTTTTAGACAGCCGCAAATTTATCTTTGGAACTGGTAACCAGAAAGAATGTGATCCTGATTATGCACGCACAAGCGACGCCTTAGGGCCTTACCGCGACGGAGCAGAGGCAAGTCAGGCTCAGATTTTGCTTTTTCCTGGCTTTGTCTGTGCCTGGACAGCTCACGCAGAAGACGAGCCTAAGATGGGACTTTTAGGCCGCAATGGTTCAGACTTTTCTGCTGCCATTATTGGTTCGTGCCTTTCTGCCAGCAAAGTTGAATTCTGGACGGACGTTGACGGAATCTATACTGCCGACCCTCGCGTTGTAAGTGATGCAATTTTGGTTGATGACATGACTTATGAGGAAGCAATGGAACTTTCGTTCTTTGGCTCAAAAGTTCTGCATCCAAAAACTTTAGCGCCGCTTGTTGCAAAGGGAATCGAAGCCTGGAGCTTAAACTCTCACAATCCGTCTGCTCGTGGAACTAGGATCGGGCGCGGGCCATTTGAATCAGAAAAAAATGTTGGTCCGGTTTGTGGAATTTCCTGCTTAAAAAATACTGCCCTTGTTTCTGTAAGTGGCGGTGGAATGAAAGGCAAGACTGGTATTGCAAGCCGTATTTTTGCAGCTGTAAGCCGTGCCGGAATCAGCATGCTTTTAATTACCCAGTCTTCTTCTGAATATACGATTTCGTTTTGCGTAAGACAGACTCAGGCAGTTTTAGTAAAGGACGTACTCGAAGCAGAATTTGCTTTTGAAATCCGTGAAGGAGTAATAAATCCTATAAGCGTAATTGAAAACTGTGCAATCGTTTCTATCGTTGGTGACGGAATGAAGGAAAACCGCGGTGTTGCTGGAAAATTCTTTAATGCACTGTCGAGCCGCAGTATAAACATTCTTGCAATTGCCCAGGGGTCAAGCGAACGTTCAATTTCTACTGTAATTGCCGGTGAATATGGCGACATTGCCGTAAAAACAACTCACCGCTTTTTCTTTAATACGACACAGCCAGTCGAAGTTTTTGCTTTTGGAGCTGGAACAATCGGCGGCGCCTTGCTCGATCAGATTTATGAACAGCAGAAAAAACTTAAAGAACAGAATATCGATATAAAGGTCTGCTGTATTTCGACATTGAGCGGAATGCTTCTCGACGGAAACGGCCTTGATTTGGCTGACTGGAGACAAAAAGTTGCTGCTTCCGGAAAGAAAACAAACCTTGACGAAATCTTAAAGTTTGTAAAGGAAACAAAACCTTTAAACCCGATTTTTGTAGACTGCACTGCAAGCTACGATTTGCCTGAGCGCTATCTTGATATTCTTAATGCAGGAATGAATATTGCAACTCCAAATAAACGTGCTAACTCGATGAGCATGGATTATTACAAAAAACTCCGCGAAACTGCAAATAAAAATCACGTGCGCTTTTTGTACGAAACAAACGTTGGTGCAGGCTTGCCGATAATCGATACTTTGCAGAATCTGTTTAAATCTGGCGACAGACTGGTTGGCTTTAGCGGAATTATGTCAGGCTCGCTTTCTTATATTTTTGGCAAACTCGACGAAGGCAAAAAGTTTAGCGAAGCTGTAAAAGAAGCAAAAGAAATGCGCTTTACTGAACCAGATCCACGCGACGACTTAAAAGGAACAGACGTTGCCCGCAAGGCTTTGATTATTGCCCGCGAATCTGGAATTGAAATTGAACTTTCTGACATAAAAATGAATTCGATTTTCCCGGATAATTTTTCTATTGAAGGAAGTGTTGATGAATTTATGGCCCGCTTAAGTGAAGTTGATTCTTATTTTGAAGAAAAAATGGCTGCACTTAAAAAACAAGGCAAGGTTTTGAGAATGGGTGCTTCGATAAAAGAAGGCAGGGTTTCTGTCGGAATGCTCGAAGTTGGCGTAAACGACCCGTTGTATGCTGTAAAAGGCGGAGAAAATGCATTCGTCTTTGAAACAGCCCGCTACACACCAATTCCGCTGACTGTACGCGGTTACGGTGCAGGAGCAGGCGTTACAGCTGCCGGCGTCTTTGGCGACGTTTTAAGAACTGTAAGTTTTAATTTAAGTAAATAAAAGTGGGGTTTTAGGGGCGTAAGCCCCTAGGAGAAAGGGTAGCGCAAAACACGCGCAGCGTGGTTTGCGCGCAGGGGAAGGCTTTCCCCTCCTTAACTTAGCTCAACGTAAGTTTTGCCAAAGCCTCCGTCTTCCGGCTCGGCATAATGAAAGTCTTTTACGGCCGGATACTGCGACAGATAATTTTGAACCGACTGCTGCAAAATGCCGTTTCCTTTTCCGTGAATAATCGAAAAATTCTTAAAATTGTGAATCTGACAAAGGTCGAGCTGGCGGGCAAGGGCTTTTATTGCTTCTTCTTCTCTCATGCCTAAAAGCCGGAGTTCAAATACAGGTTTTGCCTGTCCGCTTGCATCTTCTGAAAGTTCTATGCTTACTGTTGCCCGGATAACTGACGGCTTTACGAGTTCAAGGTCTTTTTCTTTTAGTTCCATTCGGATTGAACCTAACTGAACAGACCAGACGCCTTTTTTTGTCTCTTTAATTAAGTTTCCCCTTCTTTTTGTAAGCCGGTGCAAAACTTCGGCTCCTGCCTTAAACTCAAGCGGAAGTTCCTGCTCTGGCACAACCTTTGTTACAAACGATGAACTTGCCTGGGCGCTTAATTTGTCGGCTTCGTCCTGTGAATACGTGTTTTTTGCAAGTGCGAGCGCTTCTGCGTTGCTCAGTTTTTTCTTTGTTTTTTTGCTGGAAGTTTTTTTTGCGGCTGAGCCTGTTTTTATGAGCATTCCGTTTTCGGCCCTTACCTGGGAGGCGCGGAGCTTTGATTCAAGTTCTTCCTTTTGTTTTTCGAGCTTGAGTTTTTCTTCTTCCAGGTCTTTTTCGCTTTGTTCAACCTTGCCTGTCAGTTCGTTTAAGAAACTTTTTACGCTGAGTGTTTTTTCGCGGGTGATTTCGCCTTCGCGCAGGGTGCGTACGAGGTTTTCGAGCTTTTTGCGGGTTTCGCTTACGAAAATGCCGGATTCAGATTGTTCCCTTTCTTTTAGTTCAAGTTCCCTTTCCTGGAATTTAAGCATTTTCTGCTGGAATTTTAATTCTTTTTCCGCAAGTTCTCTTTCGCGTGCCTTTGCTTCTTTTTCGAGTTTTGCGACCTGGGCATGCTTTTCTGTAAGACCTTTTATGAGCGTGCTTACGTCTGCCTGTTCGCTTTGAATATATTCTTTTGCCTTTTCTACAGTTGCCGACGGCAGCCCTGAACGTTTTGCAATATCGAGAGCGTGGCTTTCGCCTGGAATTCCCATTAAAAGGCGGTAGTTTGGACTTAAGGTGTCGCTGTCAAAATCTACGCTTGCGTTAATGCAGTACTCGTTTGTGTAGCCGTAGTTTTTAAGAATTCCGTGGTGGGTCGTAACTAAGACAAAGGCCTTTGCCTTTATAAGCTGATCTAAAACTGCCATTCCGATTGCGCCGCCTTCCTGCGGGTCGGTTCCGCTTCCTAATTCGTCGAGAAGTACGATGCTTTTTTCGTCGGCATGCTTTACGGCTGCTGCAATGTTTTTCATGTGGGCAGAAAAAGTTGAAAGGCTCTGGTCAATCGACTGTTCGTCTCCAATGTCTGCAAAGAGAGAATTGAATACAGGGAGCCTTGTTCCGTCTTTTGCCGGAAGCGGGAATCCTGTCTGGTTTAACAGCGCAAAAAGGGCGAATGTTTTTAAACTTACTGTTTTTCCGCCGGTGTTCGGACCTGTAATTATTAAAACTCTTTTTTCTGGCAGAAACTTCATGTCGATTGGAACTGCTTTTTCGCCTAAAAGAGGATGTCGGGCAGCGTTTAAGGCTGGCGGAATAAATGACCCGTCTTCCTGCTGGCACAAAAGCGCATAAGTGCAGTTGTTTGCAATTCCCCAGCGCGCTGCTGCGCAGGTCTGGTCGAGTTTTATTAAAACTTTTAAGGAAAGGCGCAGACTTTCGGTGTAAGGCGAAAGTTTTGCCGTTAATTCTGTAAAAATCTTTCTTGTTTCACTTTGCAGGTGGAATTCTTCCTGGATAAGTTCATTGTTTTTTCTTACAACTTCGTCTGGTTCAACAAAAATTGTCTGTCCGGAAGAACTTACTTCGTGCACAATTCCGCTGATTCGTGTCCTCATGTTTGCTTTTACTGCAAGAACCTGGCGGTCTGCACGGAATGCCGGAACATTGCTTGCAAGGGCTGGAGAGAGGCTTGAGTCGCTTGTGTATTTTTTGAGTGCACCTGCAATTTCTGTGTGGAGCCGGGCAATGTTTGCGCGGATTTGCCTTAAAACAGGAAGGTCTTTTAACTGTCCGTCTTTGTCTAAAACTCTTGAAATTTCGTTTTTAACTGCAGAAAGTTCCTGCATGTTAAGTGTCTGCGCAAGTGAAAGCAGTTTTTTTACGCTTAAGGTTTTTGAAGCTAGGTTTATTGCGTTTTCTGCTTCTAAGGCAGAAGTTGTAAACTGCAGAACTGCAAAAATCTGGCTTTGTTCGAGAGTTGTTCCTTCTACTTTTAGGAATTTTAAAAACGAGTGAATCGGTTCCCAGCCTTTTATCTGGGCGTTTGTTTTGGTGTTTAAGATTCTTTCCCATTCACGGCTTAGATTTTTTAATTCTTCGATTTTGTCTGTCTGAGTAAGTGGAAGTTTTGTTTTTAATAATTGTGAAGATTCTTCGCCTGCACAAAATTCTGCAATCGTGTCCCGGATTCTAAAATATGCAAGCTCTTCGAGAGTTTTTTGATGCCACATTTTTCTAGTCTGTCCAGCTGCCGCTTTTTATTTCTTCGCTTATTCTTTTCCAGCTTTCAAAACGTTCTTCGCTTATGACGCCTGAATAAACTGCTTCTAAAATTTTGCATCCCGGTTCTGTCGTGTGTGTGCAGCTTAAGCCAAAATTGCATTTTCCGACTAAAGGTGCCATTTCTCTAAAGTAAAGAGCAAGGTCGTTTGCTTCGATTCCGTGAAGAACAAATCGTCTGACTCCCGGAGTGTCTATGATTGAAGCTACTGGGCCGTGGATTCCGCCGGTTAAGGATTCGTTTAGTTTTATGTGTAAAAGAGTTCCCTTTGTTGTTGTGTGGCTTCCTTTGCCGTATTTTTTTGAAAGGCTGCCTGTTTTTAATACAACTGTGTCGTCGAGAACGTTTACGAGTGAAGATTTGCCGACTCCAGACTGTCCGACAAGGGCGCTGAGTTTGTTGTGGATAAGACCGGCAAATTCAACAAGTCCTTCTCCTGTTTTGGCAGAAATCTTCATAACTTTATAGCCGAGGTTTTCCCAGATGCTTACCTGGTTTAAAAAGTCGGGATCCTGGGCGGAAGGAAGATCGCATTTATTTATAAGGATTATTGGTTCGATTCCTTGTCGTTCTGCCTGTACAAGTTCGCGGTCTATAAAGCGCGGGCGAAAGTCCGGTTCGCCTGGGGTTGTTACTAGAATGATGTAATCAAGGTTTGCTGCGAGAAGCTGCGGGGAGCGTCCTTTTACGTTCCAGCGGACAAATTCGTTTTTGCGTGGAACTAAAGCCGTTATCTGACCTTTTTTTTCTTCGAGACTGTCGACTTCGATTTCGACAATGTCGCCCGGAGCAAGCGGGTTGTAGTATTTTTTGTCCGATTTTAATCTTTTGCTTTTAAGGGCACACGAGCGGACTATAAAACTGCCGTCTTCGTCCGAAACTGATTCAACTTCAAAAACATTGTTTGAGCCGCTAAGAACGGTTCCTGTCAGATGATTCATGCGTTTGATTTTACGGAAGATTGAAAGGTTTTTCAAGGTAAGGACAGTGCATTGGGCGCGCTCGCTGCCGGGGAGGTCCCTGGCACCTTTTCGCCTGCCGGCGCGCTCGCTCCGCGGTTCGACTCCGTTTGTTTTTCTCGCATAAAAAAAGACACCCGAAATGAGTGTCTTGGTTCTCGTTTATTTATTTTAGCTCCAACGGGAGTCGAAGCCCTCTGGTCGCAAACGTCGTGTTTGCTCCCGCCGGGCCGTCTACGCTCGCTGCCGGTGCCCTCCCTGGCACCTTTTCGCCTGCCGGCGCGCTCGCTCCGCGGTTCGACTCCGTTTGTTTTTCTCGCATAAAAAAAGACACCCGAAACGAGTGTCTTCGTTCTCGATTTTGTGTGCTAGCTCCAACGGGAGTCGAAGCCCTCTAGTCGCAAACGTCGTGTTTGCTCCCGCCGGGCCGTCTTTGCTCGCTGCCGGTGCCATCCGTGGCACCTTTTCGCCTGTCGGCGCGCTCGCTCCGCGGTTCGACTCCGTTTGTTTTTCTCGCATAAAAAAAAGACACCCGAAATGAGTGTCTTAGTTCTCGTTTATTTATTTTAGCTCCAACGGGAGTCGAAGCCCTCTGGTCGCAAACGTCGTGTTTGCTCCCGCCGGGCCGTCTTTGCTCGCTTCCGGTGCCATCCGTGGCACCTTTTCGCCTGTCGGCGCGCGCGCTCCGCGGTTCGACTCCGTCTTTTGTCTCGCATAAAAAAAAAGACACCCTAAAATGAGTGTCTTTGTTCTCGATTTTGTGTGCTAGCTCCAACGGGAGTCGAACCCGTCTCCCCGCCTTGAGAGGGCGATGAACTAAACCGATATTCGATGGAGCCGTAAATAAAAAAGGCTGACCTTTAAGCCAGCTCTTTTTATTCCCCAAGGAGGATTCGAACCCCCACAGTCAGAACCAGAATCTGAAGTGCTACCATTACACAATCGGGGAAAGTGAATGTTCCAATAATCTATACGAATCAAAAAAAAGTGTCAATAGTGGTTTTGCAAAAAATTAAAAAAAAGTAATTTTTTTTAGTTGCAATTGAAAAATCTTTTTTTTAGACTTTTGTTTATGAATATGAAAAACATAAAAGCATTTATTTTTGATATGGACGGTGTGCTTTTAGATACGGAAAGCCTTTGTAAAAAATGCTGGCGTCTTGCGGCAAGTGAACGCGGATTAAAAGATGTGGATAGCGTTTATTATAAATGCGTAGGGCAGGCAAGCCAGGACACTCTGCGAACTTTGCAGGATTTTTTTGAAAAACAGGACAAAACTTTTGTAGCCGCAGAGTGGTACGAATACGCAAAATCATTTTTTCGTAAAACAGAAGAAGACCAGGGATTAGAAAAAATGAAGGGAGCCGAAGAATGTTTAAAACGTCTTAGCTCAAAAGGTTATGTTCTTGCACTTGCGAGTTCTACGAGACGGACAAGTGTTGAGCGCCAGCTTACGAGAGCTGGGCTGATAAAATATTTTAAAACCCTTACCTGTGGCGACAGCGTAAAACACTCAAAGCCGGATCCGGAAATTTATACAAATGCCTGTGCTTCTATCGCTCTTTTGCCACAGTATTGTGTCGCGGTAGAAGACAGCCCGAACGGTGTAATTTCTGCATATAAGGCAGGCTTAAGCGTTATAATGGTTCCGGATCAGATACAGCCGGCAGAAGAAATAAAAAAAATGTGTACGGCTGTTTTAAAATCTCTCGACGAACTTGAACCGTAAACAAAAAAAATAGCCCGGATTGTAATGGCGCGCGTAGCGCGGTGCAAAGCACCGGAGGCGCGTAAGACGCCGCAGCCATGAAAAGCCGGCAGAGAGTGTAAAATAATATTTTCGTGTGCAGAACAAGGGGCGGATACTGCGCCCTTTTTAGTGTTTTGTGCGACTCCTTATAAAAAACTTTTCTTATTGTTAGTGGTTTTTGATTCTGATATAATCGCGTCTGAAATTTTTAATTTTTATCAGGAAACAAAAATGGCTATTGATTTTTCGAAAATGCGCAACATTGGAATTATGGCGCATATTGATGCTGGAAAAACTACAACTACAGAACGCATTCTTTTTTATACTGGAAAAATTCATAAAATCGGCGAAATCGATGACGGTGCTGCAACAATGGATTTTATGAAGCAGGAACAGGAACGCGGAATTACAATTGCTTCGGCTGCAATTACAACTCAGTGGAACGGATACACAATCAATATAATCGACACTCCAGGACACGTAGATTTTACTGCGGAAGTTGAACGTTCTCTCAGAGTTCTTGACGGGGCAGTGGCTGTAATTTGTGCGGTTGACGGAGTTCAGCCACAGACAGAAACAGTCTGGAGACAGGCTGACAGTTTTAATGTTCCTCGCCTTTGTTTTGTAAACAAAATGGACAGAATCGGGGCAGACTTTTTTTATTCAATCAACGACGTAAAAGAAAAGTTTGGGGCAAATACGATTGCTCTGCAGATTCCGATTGGTCAGGGAGAAGATTTTGAAGGCCTTATAGACTTAATCAAAATGAAGGAAATCCGCTGGAATGAAGAAGATGAAGGCGAAACCTTTAGCGAGTCTGAAATTGCTCCAGAGAGAATGGAAGAAGCTCAGAAATGGCGCAATAAACTGATCGACGATGTTGCTTCTGCAGATGATGAACTTGGAATGATTTATCTTGAAGGCGGTGAAATTACAAACGAAATGATAAAACAGGCTTTGCGCCGTTGTACGATTGCCCGCACTGCCGTTCCTTGTGTTTTAGGTTCTGCCCGCCGTGATAAGGGCGTTCAGCCTTTGATTGATGCTGTAATTGACTATCTTCCGTGCCCGACAGATGTTCCGCCAGCAAAAGGCTTGCACATAAAAAAAGATAAGGAAGATGAAGTTGAAGTTCCTTGCGACGAAAAGAAAATGCCGCTTGGTCTTGTGTTTAAAATTCAGCAGGACAAGGATATGGGCGCACTTTGTTTTGTCCGCGTCTATTCCGGAAAGTTTACCGCAGGAAGCCAGTATTTAAATGTTGGCAAAAAAAAGCGTGAACGCGTAAACAGAATCCTTCGTGTAAATGCAAACCGTATGGAACAGATGGACAGCGTAAGTGCCGGCGATATTGCTGTTTTTGTCGGCTTAAAACTTGCTTCGACAGGAGATACCTTAGGCTCAGAAGGAATGCCTGTCCTGCTCGAAAGCTTAAAGTTCCCGGAACCTGTAATTTCTGTTGCAATCGAACCGGAAACTCTTTCTGACAAAGATAAACTTGTAGAAACGCTTGCAGTTATGAGCCGCGAAGACCCTACATTTACAAGCCACGAAGATGCCGAAACCGGACAGCTTATTATCAGCGGAATGGGTGAACTCCATCTCGATGTTCTTGTTACGAGAATGAAGGATGACTTCGGCGTTAAAGCGAGCGTCGGAGCTCCTCGTGTAACTTACCGCGAATCTGTAAGCACAGAAGCAGAAAAATCCTGCACCTGGGAGAAAAACCTTGCAGGCAAAGACAATTATGCCGGTCTTTCTATCAAATTGCAGAAAAACGAGCAGGGACAGGGCAATACTTATACCTGTCTTGTTCACGGTGGCGAAATCCCGGACGAAATTTACGATGCAGTCAAGGCAGGAATCGAAAACTCATTTGCTTCCGGAATCCAGTATGGCTATCCTTGTGCGGATGTCGGCGTAACTGTTACAAAAATCGACTACAACGAACTTACCGCAACTCCGTTTGCCTTTACGGCTTGTGCTGCCCAGGCTTTTGACGAAGCTGCAAGAAAGGCTCAGCCTGTAATCCTTGAACCTGTAATGAGCGTTGATATTACCTGTCCTGTAGAGTTTGTAGGAGAAGCAATCAGTCAGATTACTCAGCGCGGTGGAATTATCAGCGGCCAGGATTCAAAATCTACCGGCGAAATTATTCATTGTACTGCTCCAATGGCAAAAATGTTCGGATTTTCGACAAACCTTCGTTCAGTAACCCAGGGAAGAGCAAGTTTTAGCATGGAATTTGCACATTTCCAGGTAAAGCAGGGCGGGCTCGATAACGCAGGGTATTAGTCTAAAACTGCGAGTATAGAACGCAGGAAAAAAAAGTGATTTTTTTTAAGAAAATTGCAAATTTGCTGTTGACTAAAAAATCACTTTCAGATAATATAATACTCGTTCCGCGGGGATGGTGGAATTGGTAGACACGCCAGCTTGAGGTGCTGGTGACGCAAGTCGTGGCTGTTCAAGTCAGCTTCTCCGCAGAGTTAAAGGACTGTTCAAATCGAGCAGTCCTTTTTTTTATTGTATGTCGCTGCTCGACGAAAGGCGCTGCTCTGTGTGGACTGTATGTCATTTCCACACGGGAAGCGGTAATCTCTTTTTACAATAGATTGCCGTGTTGGTGTACACCAAAGACACGGTAATTTGATTTTACGTGAGTTAATGCATCAGGAAAAATTATGCTTGCTGTTTTTATAAATTGTTTTGCAATCGTTGCAGGTTCTTTAATCGGAGTCTTTTTTTCAAAAAAGATTCCTCAAAAAATGACAGATTCAATTACCTTTGCCTGTGGTGGCGTTACCTTTATTATGGGCGTTCAGATGGCATTAAAATATCATAATGTCGTCTATCTTGCCCTCTCCATTATTCTTGGCGGAATTACAGGAACAGCCCTCGATATTGACGGCGCAGTTTTAAAGGCCGGCAAAGCGCTTGCCCGTCTTTTTAAGCAGAACACGCCGGAAGAAGAAAACACTTTCGACAGCGCCGGCGTAAAGACAGCCTCAGAAATCAATACCGGAACAGCCCAGTTTTCGAGCGGAAAACCAAAAAAGAATTTTGCCTATGCTTTTTTAAATTCTTCAGTCCTGTTTTGTGTTGGTGCACTGGCAATTATTGGTTCGTTTAAAGCCGGCATCGAACACGACTATTCAATTATCCTTTTAAAATCAATCCTCGACGGTTTTATTTCAATTGGAATGGCAGTTGCAATGGGTGTAGGGACAGCCTTTAGCGCTCTTTCGATTTTTTTGTATCAGGGCCTGCTTACACTTTTGTCTTTCTGGATTGCGCCTTTTGTTACCGACCAGCTTTTAGACGAAATTACAGGCAGTGGCGGACTTTTAATCGTTTTTATCGGTCTTAACATTATGGCAATAAAAAAAATAAAGACAGCCAATTATCTTCCGGCAGTGCTTTTTACAGCCCTTTTTGTTGAATTAGAACCGCTTTTTAAGTCTCTTTTTTAGTTTTTTTTGGACGGCATTTTGTTTTAAGCCGTTGTGTCTTTTTTACGGGGCGTTTGACTGGAAAAAAAATTCCGGCTTTCCGCAGTTACGCGTCCAGGCGCTCCATGGGGCTGACGACTGTCAGCCCCACGCCTTTGGCGCTGCTACAATCCGGCGTAGGTTTTGTTTTAACCCTTGTGGCTAAATTCAATTTTCCACGCTTTAGCGTGGCTTAAATTCATAAAAAAAATAAAAATTCATAATTGAATTCAATCTGTTTTTTTTTTAATATAGAACGCATAATCTAATCCCTTATACGCCACGAGGAGGAAAACTAAATGGCAAAGGTTGAACTTAAAGAAGTTACAAAGGTTTACGACGGCGACGTTCTCGCTGTTGAAAAATCAAATGTAACAATCGAACACGGAGAATTCTGTGTATTCGTAGGACCATCTGGTTGTGGTAAATCTACAACACTTCGTATGATTGCAGGTCTCGAAGACATTACTGGCGGTGAACTTTACATTGACGGCGAACTCATGAACGACATTCCGCCAAAAGACCGCAACATTGCAATGGTATTCCAGAACTATGCTTTGTATCCACACATGACTGTTTACGATAACATGGCATTCGGTCTTAAAATCCGCAAAACAGACAAGGCAGAAATTGATCGCCGCGTTCGCGAAGCTTCACGAATCCTTGACCTTGATAACTATCTTACACGTAAGCCAAAGGCTCTTTCTGGTGGACAGAGACAGCGCGTTGCAGTAGGTCGTGCTATCGTTCGTTCTCCAAAAGTATTCCTTTTTGACGAACCTCTTTCTAACCTTGACGCTAAACTCCGCGTTTCAATGCGTGCAGAAATTTCAGACCTTCATAACCGCCTTAAGGCTACAATGATCTACGTTACACACGACCAGATCGAAGCTATGACAATGGGTACAAAAATCGTTGTAATGTCAGAAAAACGCATTCAGCAGATTGGAGAACCTTTGTATCTTTACAATCACCCGATCAACAAGTTCGTTGCAGGCTTTATCGGAACACCTCCAATGAACTTCTTTAAAGTAAAGATCGAAGCTAACGGAGAAGGCGTAGTCGCTAACGAAGGTTCATTTACACTTGTTCCAACTGAAGACCAGCAGAAACATCTTAAAGCTTATGTTGGAAAAGAAGTTTGGTTTGGTGTTCGCCCAGAAGATCTTGAATATCATGATTCTCCAGCAGCACAGAACAATATGTCTGTAAAAGTTACAAACAAAGAACCACTTGGTGCAGAAACACATATCTTTGTACAGGTTCAGAATGTAAGCATCGTTGCAAAGTGTGATCCAGTTGTTAACCCACAGCTCGGAGACACTGTAAACCTTACACCAAAAATGGATCGTTCAAAATTCTTTGATCTGGATACAGAAATTAACATCTGTGAACCAGAAATCAAAAAAGAATGGTAATTTTGCGTAGTTAAACTTGCAAAAAAAGGCCGGAAGTTATTTCCGGTCTTTTTTTTATGGGCGAGTCTAATAAGTTCCTTTAATGTCATTCCCTGGCTTGACCACTGTGTCATTCCAATACTTCGCTTCTGTGTCATTCCCTGGCTTGACCACTGTGTCATTCCCGCACTCGACTTTTATGTCATTCCCTGGCTTGACCAGGGAATCTTTTTTACACAATAGATTGTCGGGTCAAGGTGAGACAATGACACGTCTTCCTGTCAGCCTAATGCTTGTTTTCCATGTCATTCCCTGGCTTGACCAGGGAATCTCTTTACTCAATAGATTGTCGGGTCGAGCCCGACAATGACACGCTAGACAAGATTGTCGGGTCAAGATGCGATAATCTCACTTTTTTTTACCAGACGAACAAGTCTGCGCAGTTTCGCTCTCCGCCGGAAATATCAATTGCCTGTCCTGTGCAAAAC
>CAVJSA010000056.1:0-15802 GCA_963651875.1 Lachnospiraceae bacterium
GCGTGACAAACGCATTCAATAATCTGATGCTTAAAAGAGATTCCCCGGTCAAGATGAGGGAATGACGCAGGAGCAAAAGCTGGAATGATATTTTGAAAGTTTTGCTTTATCCTAGCTGGCACTTTAACTTCATAATGACTCCTGATAAAAGGTTTATTCTGGTATTAGAATTCATCTGCTGATGGATTTGTTACTAAAGCGGATAATTTTGGGTAATATTTTATAAATACTTAAGTCCTTTAATAAAATTTAAGAATGTTTGTTTTAATTATTAACAGAGGAGAATTTTAGTTGTATAATTTCAAGAAAATCTAGCCCGGATTGTAGTGGCGCCGCAGGCGTTCTTCTGACAGAATGGCAGAAGAATGTAGCCGAGAGGCGGAACCACGAAAAGCCGGAAATAGCTCCAGAATCAAATTTTTTTTTATTAAGAGGTAAACGAATGTCTGCTGTTACTAAAAAATCTGACAATGCCTGCAAAGGTACTGCGCGCGCTCCACACCGCTCGCTTTTTTATGCTTCAGGCTACACTGACGAAGAATTGAATCAGCCGCTTGTTGGAATTATCTGTGCTAAAAACGAGCTTATTCCAGGTCACATTGAACTTGACCGCATCAGCGAAGCTGTAAAAGCCGGAGTTCGTATGGCTGGCGGAACTCCTGTTGAATTTCCTGCTATTGGTGTTTGCGACGGCATTGCAATGGGCCACGAAGGAATGAAATATTCTCTTGTAACCCGCGAACTTATTGCTGACAGCGTTGAATGTGTTGCAAAGGCTCATCAGTTTGACGCCCTTGTTATGATTCCAAACTGCGACAAAATTGTTCCTGGCATGCTTATGGCTGCTGCCCGCCTTGACCTTCCTACTGTTTTTGTTTCTGGCGGTCCAATGATGCCTGGCCACTTGCCTGGACACGACGCTTCTAATCCTTATTCCGGAAAAAATCTTTCGCTTACAGATATGTTCGAAGCTGTCGGCGGTTTGGCTGTCGGTAAAATCAACGAAGCTCAGCTTGCAGAAATGGAACACTATGCATGTCCTGGTTGCGGTGCCTGCTCTGGTATGTTTACCGCAAATTCAATGAACTGTCTTACAGAAGTTTTGGGGCTTGGCCTTCCTGGAAACGGAACTATTCCTGCTGTTACCGGCCGTCGTATTGCTCTTGCAAAGCACGCTGGAATGCAGGTTATGGAAATGTACAAAAAAGGAATTACTGCCCGCCAGATGATGACTGCAGAAAACTTCCGCAACGCACTTACTGCCGACATGGCTCTTGGCTGTTCTAGCAACACAATGCTCCATGTTCCTGCCATTGCCCACGAAGCCGGCATTACGATTGATCTGCACGAGGTTAATAAAATCTCTGAACGCACTCCAAACCTCTGCCACTTAGCTCCAGCCGGACACACTTTTATGTGCGAACTTGACGACGCTGGCGGAGTTCAGGCTGTTCTTGCAGAACTTGCAAAAAAGAATCTCATTAACACAAGCCTTATGACTGTGACTGGAAAGACAATCGCAGAAAACATTAAGGGCGTTAAAAACCGTAATCCGGAAATTTTACGCCCGATCGAAAATCCGTTCAGCGACAACGGCGGAATTGCAATCCTGTTCGGAAACCTTGCTCCAGACGGAACTGTTGTAAAGCGCTCTGCCTGCGCAAAAGAGCTTATGCTCCACACAGGCCCGGCCCGCGTATTTGACGGCGAAGAAGAAGCAATGGCTGCTGTTCAAAAGTCAGAAATTCATTCTGGCGATGTTGTCGTGATCCGCTACGAAGGACCAAAGGGAGGCCCTGGAATGAGAGAAATGCTTGCAGTAACTGCCGCTCTTGCAGGACAGGGACTCGACAAGGAAGTTGCCCTCATTACAGACGGAAGATTCAGCGGAGCTACAAGAGGCGCAAGTCTTGGTCACTGCTCTCCGGAAGCTGCTGTTGGCGGTCCAATCGCTCTTGTAAAAGAAGGCGACAAGATTACACTCGACATCAACAATTATAAAATTCATCTTGATGTAAGCGACGAAGAACTTGCAAAGCGCCGCGCAGAGTGGAAAGCTCCAGAGCCAAAAGTTAAGAGCGGTTACCTTGCACGCTACGCAAAACTTGTAAGCTCGGCCGACAAAGGCGCAATCTTACAGTAAAGACTCTGTCTTACAGTAGAAAATAAAAAAAGCAGTCAGGTGAGTTCTTCTCATTCTGACTGCTTTTTTTTGACTATGAACTTTTGCTGTAAAAGCAATTTTAGTTGCTCAAACTTTCCTTAAAGTACTGCCGTCTGGTTTGTTTTTGAAAGGTCTTCAAAAATTGCCTTAAGCTGGTAAACAAAAGAATACAAATCGTTAAAAAGCATTTCGTTTTTAGATGCACATTCTGCAAAAAGTTTTACGCTTTCTTCGTTGTTTTCTTCTGTTTTTGCAATGCTTTTTAAAACGCTGTCAATCTGCGTTGTGTTTGCTTCAACAAGGGCATGCACGTGTCCTAAATTTTCTGCATTCAAATTTTTTATGTCTTCAAAACGCTGGAGTGTGTTTGAAGTGTCTTTAGAAAGTTTTTCAAAACTAGTTGAATTTTCTTCTGACAGTTCTTCTAGGTTTTTAATTGAAGCAGTAATGCTGTCCATGTTGTGTTTTATTTCTTCGGAAGTTTTGCTTGTGTCGTTCGAAAGTTTTTTTACTTCGTTTGCAATTACGCGGAATCCTTTTCCTGCAACTCCTGCGCGGGCTGCTTCGATTGAAGCATTGAATGACAGAAGGTTTGTCTGCTGCGAAATATTTTGAATATCGTTAATCTGGTTAGAAATGATTTTTGTCTGTGCAATAAGGCTGTTGAATTTTTCTTCGTAGATTTTCTGTTCTGAACTGATTTTATCTACATTTGCTTGCAGTTTTTTAATTGCAAGAACAATTTCGTCAAGGTTGTGCACGTTCTGGCTTGCTGTTTCCCTTGTTTTTTCGCTCATTTGTGTAGTTTCGTTCTTTAAGAGGGCGAGGGACTCTTCCTGGTCTTTTACTGCCTGCTCCTGGCGACGGCGGTTTTCTACATATCCGCGGAGAAAGTCTCCGCCAATGGCGTCTTTTGCAAGATATTTTATGAGAGTTTCTACAAGATCATTTCCGCATTTTATTAAGTTGATTTCTTTCATGGCCTTCTCCGTTTAGTCTCCGATTGCAAGAACTACAAGAGTCTCACTGCAGTGTCCTTTTCCGAGCTGCTCTCCGTAGCATGAAAATCCGCAGAATGTCGGGAATGCATTTTTGTATTTTGAAATAACCTTGCTGCTGTATCCGTGCTGGTCAAAGTAGATTGTGCGGAGAATGCAGTTCATCATCAGAACGAATTTTGGTCTTTTTACGCTTTCCACAATCGCCTGACAGGTTTCGTCGCATTTTTTCTCGATATTGCCGATGTGCATTATTTCAAGTGTCGAGTTTGGAACGATTCTTGCGTATGTCGAAACTGAGCGGTCTTTGCCAAATCCTGCAAGCGCTGCAATGTGGATTGCGCCGTTTATATAGCGTCCGAAAGCGTTTTCAATCGCAAGTTCTGGAGCTTTGTATTCGCTTACTCCGAGAGCTTCCGCGTAGACCTGGGAAGCAGGCTGTCCGTTGAGCTTGTAGATTGTCCTTTTTACAGTGTCTGATTCTGTTACATAGACAACTTTTCCTGTCGGGTCAAACATGTCTTCCTGGCGGATATCGAATCGGCACGGAGTATTTACAAAAAGCATTACTGCTCCGTCTGTTGTAACTTTTCCGTTGCAGCTTATAAAAGACTTAGGCTCGTTGCCTGTATATCCTGCAGTTCCGCCTGCAAGCATAAAGCTGTCGTTTTTTATGATTGAATAGAAATTTGAAAGAATCGTCTCTTCCGTGTTGTGCACCGCGTTTATAAATGTAAGGGCAAAGGCGTGCTGGTGTGAATGCGGATCGTTTATGCCGATTGAGCAGTTGCGCAGTGCCTGTTCAATGTCTTCTTTGTAGGCGATCGGATATTTGCTTCCTTCTTCAATCAGAACTGAGCTTACCTTTGTCGAAGGGTCGCGCATTGTCGTTAAGATTACTGTGCCTGTTTTAAATCCGTGCGCATCGATTTCGCCGGCTGTTGTTGTGCCGATAACCTGGCTGTTCGGAAACTTTTCCTTTAACAGGACAGAAAGTTTTTCAAAATCGTAGGTGATTGCCGCCATAAAAATTACAGCGTTGTAAGATGTCAAAGGATTTTTGAGCTGCCTGCACAAATCGTCGGCAGCACTCTGCGCATCAGGAAGGCGCGTAGAAACTATTTCTTGCTCCATAAAAACTCCAGAAAGCCTTGTGGCTAAAATTGCCGTCTGGCAATATTTCTCTAACAAAAGAGTAGAGAATAATTTTACAATTCATTAGAAAAATTTTCAAAAAAATATAGTTATTTTATGGGGTGGCTAACAACTTTTGTGCATAGTGCTATTTGAGATTTCTCGGTCAAGATGAAGGAATGTCATAGTATTGTGCCATTCCAGTTCATTGTCAGCACTGTCATTCCCGTACATTGACAGCCCTGTCATTCCAGTACATTGACAGCCCTGTCATTCCCGCACTCGATGCGGGAATCTATTTCGCTTAGTTTCCGCCTTTGCGTGTGTAAGAAGCAAGACCGCCTGCCATTAAAATGTCGGCAGAACGTTTTGCAATGTCGTTTACACATTCAATTTCTGTTTTTCCGTTAATGACAACTTTAAACGGTTTGCCGTTTTTAAGTGAATCATCAAGGTTTACAAGCTCGAGCGTGTCTCCCTGTGCAATTTTGTCGTAATCTTCCGGATTTGCAAATGTCATTGGAATAATTCCGTAGTTAATCAGGTTTGCCTTGTGAATGCGTGCAAAAGATTTTGTAATTACGGCTCTTACTCCAAGGTACATTGGTCCAAGAGCGGCGTGTTCACGGCTTGAACCCTGTCCGTAGTTTTCTCCGCCAACAACACAGCAGTCTGCAAATTTTGCTTCTTCGCTTCGTGTGTAGAAAGTTTCGTCTAAGCGTGTAAGTGTGAATTTTGAAATTTCAGGAATATTTGAGCGCAATGGTAAAACCTTTGCTCCAGCCGGCATAATGTCGTCTGTCGAAACATTGTCCTTTGTCTTTAAGCGTACCGGCAAAGAAAGATTTGATTTGTATTCTCTGCAAGGAGGACACGGCTTAATGTTTGGTCCGCGTAAGATTTCAACTTTTTTAGATTCTTCTACGCTCAATGGAGGAATAATCATTCCGCGGTTTGTTGCGCAGCTTAAAATCATTGGAGAAGAAAGGCGTTCATCTTTTCCGTCTAGCATAGAAACTCTGATTCCTGTTTTGTATGCAGGATCTTCATAAGTTAAGGTTTCTGCTTCTGTAAATACTCCGGAAATTGCTGCTGCCGCTGCTGTTTCTGGCGAAACAAGATAAACGTTTGCGTCGGCAGTTCCTGAACGTCCCTTAAAGTTTCTGTTGAATGTGCGCAAGGTAACACCTTCGGAATTTGGTGCAAAGCCCTGACCGATACAAGGTCCGCACGCACTTTCCAAAATACGGAATCCTGCTTCGATGAGTGTTTCAAGAATTCCAGATTTAGAAGCCATTAAAAGTGTGGTTCTGCTTCCTGGGGCAATTCCTGCTTCTACACCTTGTGCAATGTGGTGACCTTTTACGATTGCGGCAACGCTTTCAAGATCGTCCAGCGAAGAATTTGTACAGGAACCGATTACAACCTGGGTTACTTTTTTGCCTGCAAGATTTTTTACAGTGTCGATAACGTCAGGGTTATGAGGGCAGGCAGCAAGTGCATGCAGGTCGTCGAGGTTTATTTCAATAAGTTTGTCGTAAACTGCTCCTTCGTCTGCTTTCTGTTCGCTCCAGTCCTGTGGGCGTCCCATTGATTCAAGGAATTTTTTTGTTTTTTCGTCAGAAGGGAAGATTGAACATGTTGCTCCGAGTTCTGCACCCATGTTTGTAATTGTTGCTCTCTGCGGAACAGTCAGGGTTTCAACTCCGTCTCCAAAATATTCATAAATGGCACCAGTTCCGCCTTTTACAGTTTCTCTTCTTAAAACTTCAAGAATAATATCTTTTGCGCCAACACCTTTTTTGAGTTTTCCTGTCAGTTTTACACCGAAAATTTTTGGCATTGGTGTGTGAAAAGCTCCTCCGCCCATTGCTACAGCAACGTCAAGACCGCCGGCACCAATTGCAATCATTCCGATTCCACCGCCAGTCGGTGTGTGGCTGTCTGAACCAAGAAGTGTTTTTCCAGGTTTTCCAAAACATTCAAGATGAACCTGATGACAGATTCCGTTTCCAGGGCGAGAAAAATAAAGACCATATTTTGCTGCAACTGACTGCAAATATCTGTGGTCGTCCATATTCTTAAAATCTGTCTGGAGAGTGTTGTGGTCAATATAAGAAACAGAAAGGTCTGTCTTTACACGTGGAATTCCGATTGTTTCAAACTGAAGGTAAGCCATTGTACCTGTGGCATCCTGAGTTAAAGTCTGGTCAATGTGAATGGCAATATCTTCGCCTCGTGGAATTGCAGTTCCCTTTTTAAAATCAATATTTGGACATGCCTCTGGAACAATATGTTCCTGAAGAATTTTTTCTGCTAGTGTAAGTGCCATTTCGTACCTCTAAAATAAAAAAACTTGGTCAGAATTATATTGTTTTAGCGGTGAGTTTTCAAGGCGGAGCATTTGCGCTTTTATTATCCAATTCATTATGCTAGAATGAATTACAAATGAAAAAAGCCCTTTATCTTGCCTTTATTTTTTATTCACTTTGCTTCTTTTTTTCCTGCTCAGATTCTTCAAATACTCAGAGTACAGATAATACTTCTTCCTTAAAAAATATTGCAGAACAGAATTTTAAGCAGATAAACTGGACAGAGCCTTTAGAAGGCGAGCGGCTTACTGCTAAAATTTCATCTGTTGACACTATAGAAAAACGCATTCAACTTTCGCCTGCCGTTGTTTTAAATTCTTCCTATGCGTCTTCACTTAGTCCAATTTTTCCTTATCTTGAAGGATTTACTTCGCTTGATCTTTCTAGTTTTAATTCTCTCGTAAAAAGTTTAGCTCAAAAATTTGCTTCTGCCTTGTGCACTGGAAATGTGGACACAACTCTTTTTGAAAAAGACAATATTTTTGAAGCTGCTCTTTTTTATAATGATTTAAAACAGTTATGGAAAAGTGAATTTTCACAAGAGTTTCCAGAAAATGCAAAAGAAACGGATTCTTTAGAAACACAGGAAAAAGAAGTTTTTATTCTTTTTGATGAATATTTATTTGGCGAACCTTTTGAAATGAATTCGCTTTACGAAGTTCCAGTCCGCTTTATCCGCAAAAAAACTGGAAGTGTAGATGTAATGATTTATTTTTTTAAGGATGAATTAAACTCCTGGAAAATAGATCAGTTAAAAATCATAAAAATGACAAAAAACGGGTAGGTTTATGGCAAACGAATTAACTGGAATTGAAAGAAAACTTGTACTTCAATATCTGATGGATGCAAATGTTCCCGTCACCTTAACCGAAGAAAAAGAAAGTGGAACAGAAAATCAGGACTTCAGGGAAGAGCCAGAAATCCGCAGTGTTGCAAGTGGAATTTTCCCAGTTGCCCTGCCTGGAAAGCAAATGACCGTTCTTGATCAGGGAATAATTCTCCTTCAAAATCCGCCAGAAAGCATTAAGGCTTTTGACGGCAAAAAGGTTCGCGTTCAGTTTTATTTTAACAGACTTGGACTTTATTTTATTACGGACGTAAAAAGCGTAAAATCAGGTCTTGCTCTTGTAATTCCTTCATGCATAAACAAAATTGAAGAAAAAGAAAAAAAACACTCTCCATCACTGACGGCTCTTTTGTATTATTCTTCAAACGAATCGGGCGCATTAAAATGTTCTTTTTTACAGGATTACGAGCTTTTTGTTTCTCCTAAATGGAGCGATGTTCCTGAAGAAGTTCAATTTAAGGCCAAATCTTACCTTGAAAAATTCGTAATGGAATGTCGCACCGACGGAAAATCAATCGGCAATGGTCTTTTTTTAATTTCTGTTGTCCGCTATCTTGCTACTCCTTCTCAAAAAACAAATCTGGCAATCGAAGGAAGAAAAGAAAATCCTTTTGTAATTTACCTTGATGAACAGCGCATTGTTTTTGCAGGAAAAGTCGACGACATAATAATTCAAGGGGGCTGTGACTATTCGGTTGTGCTGGGATTTCCGATTTTTAGCGGGCCAATAAAAGAACGCACGATTTATTCAAATTTTAGGGCAGACAATGTTTTTTTTGATGAAGAAAATAAAAAATACTGTGCTGTCTGTTCTTTTACCAATATAAAAGAAGAAGACGCGCGCTACATCGAAGATAAAAAAATGTAGAATTTTTGCAAAAAAAATCGTGCCCACCAAAAATAGCAGACACGATTTTTTTTTAATTCTATTTTACCCGGTCTTACTTTTTAGAAGCGTGGTAAACCGGATCTTTTACAGCCTTTTTTGGACCGATTTTGTCAAATCCACAGAACGGAACGAGTGCCGGCGGAACTGTAATCGACCCGTCTTCGTTCTGGTAGTTTTCCATAATGGCAAGCATTGCTCTTCCAACGGCAATTGCAGTTCCGTTGAGCATGTGAACATACTTATTCTTTCCGTCGTCGTCGTGATATTTTACGTTTAAGCGGCGAGACTGAAAGTCTGTACAGTTAGAAGTTGAAGTAACTTCACCATAATCGCCTTCTGGTTTTTCTTCTGTCGCGCGGCTTGGCATCCAGGCTTCAAGGTCCCATTTTCTGTAAGCCGGAGCTCCGAGGTCGCCTGTACATGTGTCAACAACGTGGAAAGGAATTCCCAAACCTTCAAAAATTTCTTCTTCAATCAAGCGAAGTTTTTCGTGCAATTTATCAGAATCTTCTGGCAGACAGTAAACAAACATTTCTACCTTGTCAAACTGATGTACGCGGTAAAGTCCTTTTGAGAACTGTCCTGCAGCCCCAGCTTCGCGGCGGAAACAGTGAGAAAGACCGCAGTAGAAGAGTGGGAGGGCTGATTTGTCTAAGATTTCGCCTGAGTGGTAGCCGCCAAGTGTAATTTCTGCAGTTGCAACAAGACAGGTTCCTTCTTCTTCGATTGCATAAACGTTTGATTCGTTGCCGCGTGGATTAAAACCAATTCCTTTTAACACTTCTTCTTTTGCAACATCTGGAGTAATAAAAGTCGTAAAACCGTGTTTGCGGAGAATGTTGAGTGCGTACATAATCAAAGCTTCTTCAAGGAATACAGCTTCGTTTTTAAGATAATAGAATTTTGGACCAGAAACTTTTGTTCCGCGTTCAAAATCGATAAGATCAAGTTCTTCGCCGAGTTCAACATGGCTTTTTGGCTTAAATGTAAATTTGCGTGGAGTTCCAACTTTCTTTACTTCAAGGTTTTCTGTATCGAGTTTTCCGATTGGAGTGTCTGGATGGCACATGTTTGGCAACTGTCTTGCAGCTTCTTCAAGTTTTGCTTCAACTTCTGCCTGTTCTTTTTCTGCCTGTGCAACATCTTCTTTTATTTTTTTGCCTTCTTCAATAAATCTGGCACGAGTTTCTGGATCAAGCTTCTGCTTCATATTTGCAGCGTTTTCGTTTCTTTTCTGCTGCAATGCCTGAAGTTTAGTTGTAAGGGCAGTGCGTTCATCGTAGAGTTTTACAACGAGGTCTGCATCTGCAACCATGTTTCGGTTTTTTATGTTTTCCTTTACTTCTGCAAGGTGTTCTTTTACAAATTTTAAATCTAGCATTTTATTCTCCCATACGGCTATTTAAAAAATTGAATTTTATTAAAGCCTTTTTATTCTATTCTTTTAACATTTTTAAGGCAATTCGTATTATTGTTTGCCTTATGTTTCTACTTTAGTTCGTAGACTGCATCTACTGTAAAGCTGATTGTTGTTTTTCCGCCGGAAATCGGGGTCGAAACTGTCGCAGCTTCTGCCATAGCGTCTGCTTCAATTGAATTTGACCGCATTGCACTTACTTTGTACATTCCAAAATTTCCCTGCTGTTCGTTTATGTTCAAAACTTTTCCTAAAAAAGCTCCGCTTGTTGTTGCAAGTAAGTTTGCCGCATCGTGAGCATTTTGAACTGCAAGTGTTCTTGCCTGTTTTACGTAAGAATCCTTATTTGTAATTCCATACTGGAACGACGAAAGCTGGTTTGCTCCGCTCTTGAGGGCAGCATCAATAACAGTTCCTGTAAGATTTAAGTCTTTTACAAAAATCTTTATTCTGTTTGTTGCTACATAATCTCCGTAAGAAATTCTGCCGTTTGTGTAAGTTGTTTCCTGTTCAATCGTGTAGTGTTCTGTAGAAATATCGTCTTTTAAAATTCCTGCAGAAATAACTGCTTCCTGAACCTTTGTCATTTTTTCTGCGTTTTCGCGGGAAGCATTTCCTGCGTCCTTTGCCCTTGTAATTACAGAAAGCGTTATTGTTGCGTTGTCGGCTTCAACTTCGACTGACCCTGTTCCAGTTACGCTTACTGTTCTTCTGTAAACTTCTGTTGTCTTTATTGTGCAGGAATCAAACAAAAGAACTGCAAGACAAACAAGCACCAGATTTAATTTTTTCATCTATTCCTCCAAATTAGTAAATGCTTATATAGTAACGTTTTAAGTAGATTTTCCGTTTATTCGCATCCTGCCAGAATTTGCTTGCAGGATAGTGTTTTATAAGTGAATCATAAGAATCGATTGCGCTTTTTATATTCCTTACGTTGCTGTCTGCTTCTAAAATCTGTCCCTGAACATAAAGAGCTTCGTCGATTTTTGTGTTCTGTGTATCAAGATATTCCTGAATTTCTTCAAGTGCGTTTTCGTAATCTTTATTTTTAAGAGATTCCTTTGCCTGCTCTAAAAGTGAACTTGAAGAATTATTTTTTTTCGACGTTTTGCTGTTTTTTGTATCTGCCGTTTTTACTTCTGTTTTTGGTTCAGTATTTTGAGATTGAATATTCTGAATATTGTTCTGAGCCCTTGTTTCGGCAACTTCCGTTGAGATGTTGTTTGCCTTGATTTCTTCGTCTGTTGAATTAGCTGTCTTTTCTGCCTGAGGTGGTGTTTCCTTTTGGGCATTTATTGAATTTTCTTCACCTTTAGCCGGCATACTTTGTTTTTGTGTTTTTTGTGTTGCCTGCTCAGTTGGGGCGGTGCTTACTTTTTTGGGAACAACTTCTGCATAAGAAGGAGCGGTTATTCTTTCATTTGCAGAGGCATTTTCGTCCGTTACTTGAATTTCAAGATAGTCGTCAATGTAACTGCCTGTTAAAACGTCATTTTTGTAAAAATGAAGAATTGTTTTTCCACTTTTTATTGAACGCACTGTAAAAGTTGTGTCTTCGCTTCCAAGTTTTCTTCCAAAATAGCGGAAAAGTTTGTCTTCGTTTTCGCCTTCTTCGCCAATATAAATCCAGCCACGACCAGGATAAACAACGTCAACATATTGAGCGTTTTTTACAGTCATTGTTCTGCTTGGAACAACAATATCATTCTTCAAAAATTCACTTTCTTTTGTCTGCGCATTTTCTGTTTCTGCAGAATTGTCACTTTCTTCTGTTGTTGCACTGTCTGTAAGATTTTCTTCTGGCAACTGTGTATTTTCTGCGTCTACAGTTGCAAAAGTTTCTGTATCTTTTGAATTATTTTCTTCAGCCAGAGTTTGTTGTTTATTTTCTTCAACCTGTGCCGGTTCTGCTTCAACTTTTATTGCAGGCTCTTCGCTTTCTAAGGAAGAATTTTCTGTTTGTGCAAGTTCCGCCTCGTCTTCATTCTGTTCTTCTTGTTCTGGGAGAATATTTTCTGTTTCGCTATTTTCGTTTATTGAATCCGCATTTTCTTTTTCTGCTTCTTCTAAAGGCTCTTCAATTAGTGCATCTAAAACTTCCGGCTCGGTAAAGTCTGTAGAAGAAACTGCAATTTCAGTTTCGTTATCTAAGATTTCGTCTTCATTTATTTTTTCTATTTGAACTGAATTTTCTTCTTCGTTTTTATTTTGAGAATCTTCTGTATCGACATTATCGCCAGTAGAAGTTGAATCTGCTTTTTGTGCTTCTGCCTTTTGTTCTTCTTCAACTAATGGCAGGTTTTCTTGAGCCTTAGGAGCCGAAGCGCAGGAATTTATTGCAAAAAGTGAACAGATTGTAATTATTAAAACAGGCAGTTTTTTGGCCAAAGTTTTCATTAAGGAGTTGCTCCTAAAATTTCTTCAATGATTTTATTATTTGTTTCGTTCAATTCCTTTATCAGAATTGAATCGTTCTCCGGCAAATATTCTTTTAATTCCTCGTCGCTCCACTCATTTTTTGTTGTCCGCGACAGATAATATTCTTTTTCTATATCGGGGCCAGAAGGCGCAATTGGTTTTTCAATGGTTGTAAAACTCTCTTTTTTATATTCTTTTTGAGCAGGCTTTGAAGATTGAATAAAAATTACAATCAAAGCCAGCACAAAAAACACGAGAATTAAAGCGGTAATTCCTGCAAGAAGAGGTTTTTCGTGAATAAAACTTAAAATCTTTTCTCTAAGTTCTTCAAAATCAAGCATCTTTAACCTGTTTTATTTTAAGATTCTTTTTTATCAGAATCCTTTTTTGCCTTTTCTGCTTCCGCTGCTGCTTTTTCTGCAAGTTCCTTAGCTTTTGCTTCTTCCTTTGCCTTTTTTGCAGCTTCTTTTGCTTCTGCCCGGAACTTTTCAATTTCCGGATCTGTTATTGTTCCGTCCGGATTATGAATTCTCTTTGCCGGCCGCGGAGGAATATAAACATTTTCTTCTGGAGCAACGTCTTCTTCAACAAATTCTTTTTCTGCAATGTCGTCGTCCTTTGAAATTTCTTTAACCAGACTCATCGTCATAATCTTAGAAACACCGGATTCCTGCATGGTTACACCCAGCATTGAACTTGCACCCATTACTGTCTTTTTATTGTGAGTAATTACAATGTATTGAGACAGTTTTGCAAATGACCGCAATGCAGTTACAAAACTTGTAACGTTTTTGTCGTCCAGGGCTGCATCAATTTCGTCAAGCAGACAGAAAGGACTCGGACGTACCTGATACGTTGCAAAGAGAAGGGCTACAGCCGTCATTGTTTTTTCGCCACCAGAAAGAAGTGCAATATTCTGCAGTTTTTTTCCAGGCGGTTCAGCGTAAATGTCAATTCCAGAAGTAAGAACGTTCTGCGGATCTACTAAGCGCAGTTCTCCTCTTCCGCCACCAAACAGACGGCGGAACATATTGTGAAAATTCTTTTTAATCTTGTTGTATGTATCAAGGAACATTTCTGTAGATTTTGTGCGGATTTCTTCAGAAACGCGGATAAGGTTTTCGAGAGATTTATTTGTGTCGTCAAAACTTGACTGCAGTTTTTCGTAGCGCTCTTTTTGCTCTCCAAATTCTTCCGGAGCCATAAGGTTTACGCTTCCGAGATTTTTTAAGTCTTCCCGTGCCTTAGAAAGTTTTTCGCGCAAAGAAACAGAAGATTCTGTAATCTTGTACATTCTCTCTTCAAATTCCATAAGGTCGCGGCTGTGCGTATCAATAAAGTTCTGCTTAATGTTTCTAATGTCGTTGTCGCTTGTAACTAAGTCCATTGCCAGTTTTTCGTACTGTCCCTGAACCTTTCTCTGTTCTTCAAGCTTTTTGTCGAGCTTGCTTTGAGTTCCACTTACAGAAGAATTACAGCGTACGATCTCGTTATTGATTGCAGCCATTTCGTCTGCGCATTTTTGTCCGCGTCGCTCAATCGAAGATAATTCACTTTGAATGTCTTCAATCTGCTCATTTAATTCTTCCTGCCGGCGCTGTTCTTCTTCGTATTCTTCCTGGTTTTGTCTGTAGTTATTCTGTTCACTTACGAGGGAACGGCGCAAAAGTTCAACATTCTGCTTAACTCCAAAAATTGCCTGAGCCATAGAAGCTTCTGTTACGCGCAACTGGTTTAATGTATCGCGATATTCGTTTATCTTTTTTGCAAGATTTGAATTCTGCGATTTGTAAGAAGCGATTCTCTCGTTAATCTGTTCAATCTGTGCATTCAATTCCTGAATTTTAGAATCAATTCCACGTTTTTTTGTAATAATTCCTTCCGGCGAAGTAAATTCTTCGATAAAGTCCGGCATTGCCTTTTCGTAAACTTCG
Source organism: Lachnospiraceae bacterium (assembly GCA_963651875.1). Classification (GTDB taxonomy): domain Bacteria; phylum Spirochaetota; class Spirochaetia; order Treponematales; family Treponemataceae; genus Treponema_D. The sequence continues at coordinate 14,177 of CAVJSA010000056.1, forward strand.
AGAGTTTTCTCGATATTCTGAGCAATTGAACTTATTTCTTCAAAAGCCTTGATTGCATCCTGAACGATTCTTTCGTTTTCTTCTTCGCTGTGTCCTGTCAACGAAGCAAAGTCGCTTAAAATATTTTTCCGGCCTTCTGCAAAAATCTTGAGTTTGGCGAGTGCGCTTTCAACTTCTTCTTTTGCATTTTTTGCTGCCGTGCTCGAAAATCCAGATTCCTTGAGCTTTGTATCAAGTTCTTTAACAATGTCTTCTGTTATTTCGCCGAGTTGATTCTGGAGATTAACAATCTGAATATTTAATTCTTCAATTTCGTCTGCACCTTTTGCTGCAAGACTGTCATTTTCTGTAATTTTTGAATTTGCACTGGTTATATTCTGTGTAAAGCTGTCGATATTTTGTTTTACAGTATCAAGCTGTTTATTTTTTGAATGAAGATCTGCTTCTCTTTCGTCAATTTCTTCGTTAAAAGTATCGATTTTTTCCTGAATCGAATTTTGTTTTACTTCAAGAATTCCAAGTTTTTCGCGAATCTTGTTTGCCTGAAGATTGTATTCCTGTGCTCTCTGCAGTTTATTTGTTTTTTCTGTCTGGACAGTCGCAAGTTCAACCTGGAGAGAATTCATCTTTGTCTGCAGGTCTTTAATTTTGTCGTTGTTTTCGAACAAAGTTGCCTGGATTGCTTCAATTTCCTTTTGAACTTCGCCTCTTTTTTCTTCGAGTTCCTTTTTCTGAGTTTCCTGGCGAGCCTTGTCCTGTGTAAATTCCTTTAACCTTAAAAGCTGAATGTCGAGTTCATAATTAAAAATATCTTCCTTGAACTGACGGTATTTTATTGTTTTTTCACTCTGAACTTTTAAAGTTTCGTAATTGCGTTTATTTTCTACGAGTGCAATTTCAATCTGGGCAAGGTTTTGTCTTGTTCTTTCAAGTTCTCTTTCAGCTTCTGCACATTCTGCCTTTGAACGGCTTATTCCGGCTGCTTCTTCAAAAAGATAGCGGCGGTCTTCCGGCTTAGACGAAAGAATCTGGTCAATTTTTCCCTGTTCCATTACAGAGTAGGCAGCTTTTCCAACTCCAGTGTCCATAAAAAGACGGCGGATTTCTGTCGGTCCAACCTGTCTGTTATTTAAATAATATTCACTTTCTCCAGAACGATAAAGACGACGTTTGATTGCAATTTCGCTGTCGTCGAGAGGCAAAAGTCCGTTTTCGTTTGCAATTGTAAGCGTGACTTCTGCAATATTGAGAGGCGGGCGTGTTTCTGTTCCGTTAAAAATTACGGATTCCATTGTGTCAGCACGGAGATTTTTAGCCTTGTTTTCTGCCAAAACCCATTTTATTGCATCTACAACATTACTTTTTCCACAACCGTTCGGACCAAGCAAAGCTGTAATTCCGTCTGCAAATTCAATATGAGTTCTGTCGGCAAAAGATTTAAAGCCGAAAATGTCCAAACTTTTAAGAAACACTTTTTAAGCTCCAATAAAATTTTATTTTTTGTAACGAAGATTATATCAATTTTAGAGCTTTGTATCAATTAAAGGGAATTTTGACAAATTTGGGGCTTCTGAACCGCACCCCAAAAGTTGGACACTTTTGGAGGTTATATGAATAAAAAATATT
>CAVJSA010000057.1:0-15661 GCA_963651875.1 Lachnospiraceae bacterium
TTTTTTGCCTGCTAGCCCCGGGTGGCGCACCAAAGTTGAGGCTGTCTAAAAAAGTACGACAAGAAGATTGTCGTGTCTATGTCAAAAAAAAAACGAAAACGACAGTTTAACGCAAGTTTCTTAGACAGCCTCAATGAGCGAATAGCGAAGTGCAGAACACGGGCGCGAGAAACAAAAGACGCTCCGTCCTTATAAGAATTTTAGTTTTAATAAAAATCGTGATACAATCTTTTGCAACTATGGAAGATTTAGAAATTAAAAAGAAAACTTTGATATTTGGACATAAAAATCCTGATACAGATTCTGTTGTAAGTTCGACGGCACTTGCTTTTTTAAAACATAAACTCGGATTTAGTGAATACGTTGCCTGCAGGGCGGGTCAGTTAAATCCTCAGACTGACTATATTTACAAAAAATTTAACGTTGCTCCACCGCTTTACATTTCTAACTTAGAGCCAAAAGTAGAAAACTACATGCACAAAGGTGCGTACACGGTAAACGAAAATGATTCAATCTGGAACGCTGTTCAGTCGATGAGACAGAATAAAATAAACGCAATGCCAGTTGTTGACAGCGAAAATCATTACAGGGGACTTTTAAACAATAATCTGGTTTTAAAAAGTATTTTTGATACCCTTGACCCGAAACATCATGTTTCGATTTTTACGTCGGCAAAACTGTTAAAGGAAACTGTCGGCGGAACTTTTTTAACTCAACAGAATATTGAAGAAATTAAAAAATATAAGGTAATTTCGGCTTCGACTAGTTTTTTCTCTTTTTCTAAAACGCTTACTTCTCATCTGACACAACCGTTAATTGTTGTGACTGGCGACAGAGAAGACATTCAGCTTTTGTGTCTGGAAAACAAGGCTGACATTATGATTATCAGCGGTTCGAGAATGCCGACTGACACAATAATCGATTTTGCCCGGAAAGTCGGAACGACATTGATTTTAAGTCCGTTTAATACTTCGTCAACGGCGATGCTTTTAATGTATTCGGTTCCGGTTTTTAAGATTGCAGACACCAGCATTGAACCGTTAAAGAAAAACACTCTTTTAGCTCTTGCAAAAAAACAGATTCTTTCGAGTCCGCTTAGAATGCTGCCGGTTGTAGATGACAATAACTGTGTTGTTGGAATTATGTCGGAAATTGACATTCACAATGAGCCGGACATTCAGCTAGCCCTGGTTGACCACAACGAAAGAAGTCAGGCAATTGACGGGCTTGAAAATTATACAATCAACGAAATTATTGACCACCACAGAATCGGATCAACGCCGACAAAAACGCCTGTAACTTTTATAAACCTGCCTGTCGGTTCAACGGCGACAATCATTTCTAAACTCTTTGAAGAATACAATGTAGAAATTCCAAAAGACATTGCAGGACTTTTGTTGTGCGGAATTTTGAGTGACACTCTCGGATTAAAATCTGCAACAACTACAAGCCTTGATATTAAATTTGCCAGAACTTTAAGCGAAATTACAGGGCTCGACCAGAAATCCCTTGCCAACGAAATAATAAAAGCAGGAAGCAGGATTGCAGACCGCAGTGCTATTGAAATTATAAAACAGGATATGAAGGAATATCAGGAAAACGGAAGAACCTTTACAGTAAGTCAGATTGAAGTTGACGGAACTCAGGAAATTTTAAAACGACGGGATGAATTTATAAAGGAGCTTGAAAATATAAGAAACACAAACAAGGCTCTTTTCTGTTCTCTGCTTATAACTGATATTTCTACGTTGAATTCGCTGATGGTTGTAAGTGCTGACGAAGACTTTTTGGATTTTCTGCATTTTCCCAAAAAAGAAGAAAATGTGTTTGTCTTAAAAGGTGTTGTAAGCCGCAAAAAACAGCTTATGCCGATGTTAAGTGAACTACTTGCTCAATTTAATTAAAATTTGCACAAGGTAAAACAGAAAAAAAACGGGCTGTTGTACAAAAGTACGCGCAGTACGTAGGGATGAACTTAGTCCACCAAACGCATTATTACATACTTAATTAAAACAGCCCGTTTTTTATTGTTTATTTAATTCTAGCGTTTTAATGAAAGAACTGTATCAAGCAAAGTATCTGCTGTCTGAATCGTCTTTGCATTTGACTGGAAACCGCGCTGGGTAACAATCATGTCGGTAAACTGTTCTGACAAGTCAACGTTTGACATTTCGAGTGCACCGGCAAGAAGGCTTCCTTTTCCTGCAATTCCGGAAGTTCCAATGCTTGCAAGGCCAGAGTTATTGCTTTCTACGTAAGTATTTTCGCCTGCTTTTTCAAGACCATTCTGGTTAGAGAATGTTGCAAGAGCAAGCTGTCCGATTGTACGGTTTGTTCCGTTTGAATAAACGCCTGTAATTATTCCTGACGAGTCAATCTTAAAGTTGTCAAGATAGCCCATTGTGTAGCCGTCCTGATAAAAAGCCTTTGTTGAAGAAGCAGAAGCACTCTGTGTGATTGTGTTTTTCTGGCTTCCGATTGTTCCAAGGTTCAGGTTTAAAGTCTGGCGGTATGGAGTTCCGTCTTCGTTTGGATTAGCGTCCGGAACAGTGTAACTTGCCTGGAGAATTATTTCTCCAGTCGGGTTTGTAAGGTTACCGGCTTCGTCTGTAACAGAAGCAAGAGTTCCTGTGTTGTCAAAGTTTACGAGGAAGGTGTTTCCAACTCCGTCTGTTGTTCCAAGTCCAACGCGAGTCTGTGTAAAATCTGCATTGTCCTGGTCGATATTTACAGTTGCGCGCCACTGGTTAGGATTTCCTGGAACGCGGGCAAAGCTCATAGAAAGAAGGTGTGTATTGCCAAAACTGTCGTAAACCTTAAATTCTGTATTCCAGGTTCCTTTTGCTACATCGGCTGCGTTTGCGTCGGCAGGAATTTCCGGAGTGTTTTTATTAAGGTTGCAGGCATAGTTTACGGTTGTTGTAGCCTTTGCAGGATCTTTTGAACCAACTGGAATTACAAGGTCTTCTGGAGTTGCAGAAGTCTGTAAAATCATTTCGCCGTCAATTTCGCGTGCCATGTATCCCTGAACGCGGTAGCCGTTTGCCGGATTTACGAGAGTTCCGTTAGAGTCAAGAGAAAAAGCTCCGGCGCGGGTGTAATATGATTTGTCTCCATTTTTTTCGAGAAAGAAACCGTTTCCCTGGATTGCAAGGTCTGTAGAAATTCCTGTTGACTGAAGGTTACCCTGTGTAAATACAGTGTCAATCGAAGCTACTGTCATTCCAAGTCCAACTTCTTTTGGATTTACACCGCCCTTTTCGTCTGTCGGTTTTGCAGCTCCAGACATCTGCTGGCTTATCATATCCTGAAAATTTACACGACCGCGCTTAAATCCGGTTGTGTTTACATTTGAAATGTTGTTACCTATAACGTCCATTCTCGTCTGATGATTCTGCAAACCTGAAACACCAGAATAAAGTGATCTCATCATATATCTACCCTCGCTAAAAAATTCCTATTGTTACAGACCGTAAACAGTCTTTATTTTGTCCATGCTATAATACATTCCATTTACAAGAATCTGCGGCTGAGAACCACGGGTTGCTGCTTCTACAGAACCTGTAACGGAAGAATCTCCAAGGTCAAGTTCAACAGTTTTGCCGAGCATTGACTGAGCTTCTGTCGAATTAATAAAATTCGCCATTTTTTCAAAACTCTGGCTCATGTTTGTCATCTGTTCCAAAGAACTGAACTGTGCCATCTGTGCAATAAATTCAGCATTATCAAGAGGACTTGTCGGATCCTGGTTTGAAAGCTGTGCAATTAAAATCTTAAGAAAATCATCTTTTCCTAATTCATTGCTGGTCTTACGGCCATTTACGGTCAGCGTTTTATTAAATGAATCAACTGCATTCTGTGTCTGAAGTTTTTCAGATGAACTCATTACAGTATTTATTTCCATTTTGTATTCCCCCTGGCGCAAGGCCACACATTATTTTTCGGCAATTTAAGCCTTCAGTTTAGAATTTTATGCAACAATATTTACAGAATAAACAGCCGATTCAACCTGGCTCTGCACAGTTTGTGTAAGTGCAGTAGCGCCTTCCGAAGAATATTCACCGTAAGCTCTGTTTGCAAAAATTTCGTTTCTTGAATTCTGTTCTTCACTTCCACGTCCCTGAGCAAAGTGCTGATCCTGAGAATTAAAATTCAAATTGAATTCTCCGGTTTCAAAGCCTCCATTTGCAAAAGCATTTTTTAGCGAAGCAATACTGTCTTTTAAGGCTTCGTAGGCTTCCTGTGAGTGAACTGTAATTGAACCGGAAATTATCTTGTCGTTAAGGTTTAGAGAAATTTTTACGTTGCCTAATTTTTCTGGATGAACGATTAAATTGATATTTCCCTGGTTATTGTCTTTTAACACAATGCTTCCGCTTTTTACAAAATCAGCTGCGTTTTGTGTAATTGCATTTGTCAGCATGCTCTGAAAAACAGAACCATTTGCACTGGCACTCTGATCTGCAGACGCAGTAATGTTCTGATTTGCAGTCGAAGCTAAGTCGAGTGTTACCTGAACTGTATTTTCGTTTTCGCGCTTGTACGAAAGATTAAAGTCTTTTTTGTCCTGACCTTTTTCTACTTTTAATTCTGTAGAATTTTCCTGAATTTTTTGAGTACGAAGGTCTGTAACTTCAACTTTGAGTGTTTTTTTATCCTTTTTTTCTGACTGCGGCTTTTCTTCGTCAGTTTTTGTTAACTGCTGTGAGACAATTTTTTCTGGAATATTCTGAGTTAAATCTAAATCTTTTATGTCCTGTGCATTTTCTGATTTTTCAAGAAAGAACTGAGGATCATTGAGAGAAAGATTTTGCGCACTTTCTAACTTTTCCTGCTCGCCAGCTTCTCCAGGAATAAATTCAACTGCAGCATCGATTAAACTTGCAAAATCCTGAGAAGAAATTTCTGCATTTTCGTTAGCTTCTGCCCCGTTTTTTAGCACCGGAGTTTTTAGCCACTGCATCTGTTCAAGCGAAATTGATTTTTCTGTTTCGGGAACTTCGCCATCTAAAGTTAAAGGTTGAATTTGAGAATCTGCTTCAATCTTGTTTTTTGGAGTTTCTGTAATTTTGGCAAGTTCTGCCATTACGCCATATTCATTTTGAATGGAAGGTTCATCGGCATTTTCTTTTTCTGTTTCTTCAGTTTTCGGCTGAACTTTTTCTGCCAGATTTTGAGGCTTTTGAATCTCGTCTTTAGATTTTATTTCTTCGTCAGCAGAATTCAAAAGATCCATAAAAGATGTTGCGTCCTGGGATTGAGTTTTTTGAGATGAAGATTGAATTGTCTGAATTTGCGTTGAAAACGGCTCAAGTTGAACTGAAAGCATTGTCAGAACCTCCATTTGTAATTACAAACATAAAAGATTCCGACTGATTTTTTTTACTGAACCTCAGTTAATTTAAAGTTTCAGGCTTGTTAGCCATCTTTCTTTGAATTACCGCAGCACGTTCCGAAGGCATGTTCATAAGCCATACAGAAGTCATTGATGCTGTCCTTGTGGCAGCCGCCTGAGCATCTGTTTTACGGAAGATGTCAATAATGTCCTGATCATCCATTCCTAAAAGCTGTTCAACCGCTGTCTTTGGAGGCATACTGCGCAAATAGGTCGAAATTTGTTCGATGTTTGTATTTCTATCATCGTATTTTTTGACCTCATTGTTGAATGTTTTTTCTCTTTCTTCCTGAGATTTTTGTCTGTCTTCAAGTTCGCGGGCAATTGCTTCGTTTGCATTTTCTGAACGCACGATGTCTGCTTCCCTTTTGTCTAATTCCTGCTGCCGGATATCGAGGGCTTCGAGACGTTTTGCGATTCTGTCATCGTCAAGATTTGCGGTAAGAGGTTTTGAAGAAGTTGCAGTAACCGAAGTCTGTGGCTGTAATCCGAATAATTTGTAAACCGGGGAAAAAATCGACTTTGCTTTTATAAGACCAAGATAGTCAAACCACAAAAGTCCGCCAAGAACAAGAATTATTATTACAAATAAAAGAGCAATTGATTTTCCAATTCCACGACTTCCTGCCATAGTCCCCTCGCAAGTTCTCCAATTTTATCTTATTTTTTATCCACACGCAACATTCTAAAAAGCTACATAAAAACCATAAGCAATATTTGAATTTTTGTCCGTTCTACTTGAATACTGAACATAAGAGCCAAGTCTTAAACCAACCGAAGAAGAAGCAAAATAACTTGTGTTTGGTGCCAAAAATACTTCACCAGCAAAACGCAGATAATCAGTATAGTCATCTTTAGAAAGGTTTGAAGCAATTTGGGCAGTTTTTAAAATGTCAAAATTTTCTTCCTGCTCATACTTTAATTTTAGTGAATATACAGCTTTCCAGACAATTCTCCGCACATAAACAGAAACCGCAGGAATTCCACGTTGAATTTCAAAAGCATAAAGCTGAAGCGAAGCATTTAAGCCGGCAAAAGTTCCCTGAGACGGAAAAAGAGAAGCTTCTAAACTAAAAGGAAAGAATAAAGGAATACTAAAGCCAGTAAAAAATCCCGCATTTGCGTAAACTTCATTTTGTGTATAGAGCTTTCCAAAATTCCTAAAATCGTAATCTAAGTCAGTTTTTGTAAAATCAAAAAAGGGCTGAAAATAAATTCCTTTTAAGTGAGCGTACTTAACTCCACTGCGGTGCAAGGTTGAAAAATAAAAATACGGCTTACAGTTAAGGCTAAGTCCCGTACGATTAAAAGAGCTTTTAACAATTTCTCCAGAGTCTAAGCGGACTTTTGCATTTGTTTTAGTATTTTCGATTCCAGAAAGAGCCTTGCCTGTAACTCCAAAAGAAAACGAAGAGCAAAGCCCCTGCATTAAAACTTTAGAAGCCGTTATTTCTCCATAACTACTTTTTAACCCGTCAGAATTAAATACAAGATTACCATTAACGGAATAAGCAAAACTGTCATCGCCTCCAGTTAAACTCAAAGAAAGTCCGCTGTCGCTCGTAAAAGGATTAAAACCTGCAGAAAGCATTGTAATTTTGTCGTTCCACGGAGTTGAAGTTGCATAAGTTGCGCCTAAAAAAAGCACTTCTTCACTTTCAAAATCGTGATTTACCGGCGAAACAATTCCTGAAGGCAAAAATGCACCGCAAAAAAAGTATTTTGCAGGATTGTAATTTTTAGTTTTCGCTTCTGTTACGGAAAGTTTGCTTTTTGAACTTTCGTTTTCAAAAATGTTTTCTTCGTAAATTTCACTTTCTTCAATTTTGCTTTTTACAACTTCGTTTTTAACAAATTCACTTCCGGCAGTTTTTTGAATATAAGATTCGCCTTGAATATAAAAATCGCTCCACTTAATATTCTGCGCCTTTAACACACGTAGCGGAGTTGAATAATATTCTTCCGTAATAACTAAGAAATCTGCTCCATAGGGAACTGCTTCGATTAAGCCGGCTGGATTTTCGTTTTCCTGCAAGAAAATTTTTGCCTGTAAAGTTTTTCGGTCAATTTGAATTTTGCCGAGTTTTGCCATTCCGTCGGATTTCATCTGTGCCCAGACAAAAATGTAAGTTTCGTAATCTTCGTCAATTTTTTCTAAATGAATATTGTGAATAATTTTATTTCCAAAATTCCAGGATTTTTTTCTTCCAGATTCGTCTTTATAAAAAAGCGACCAGGACAAACCGTTTTTTATCGTTGTTAAGTTTTCGTCTTTTTCGAATAAAGATGAATCGTGTTTGACTGGAGTTATTTTTTTTGTCTTTAGTTCAACTTCAAAATCGTCATTTACAACATGAGCCTTGTCCACAAAACGGTTTACTAAAAGCTTTGTTCCGTCTTTAGAAAAGCGGATGCGCTGAACGTTTTTTACCGTTAAAAATTTCTGCCCATTCAAATAAATGGTTGAAGAATATAAATCAAACCAGGCAGTTTTTACTTTAGAAGAATCTGGATCATAAAAATAATCAATAGTTTGAATTACAGTATTTTCTTTCGAAATTAAATTCTCTTTAGAAACAAAATTTTTTCTCTCGTTAAGCTCAATTTGTGGAACTTTTATTGAATCATAAAAATCGTTCCAGACATTGCTGATTGACTGTCCATAAGTTTTTTCAAAAATTCCAGAAACAAAAGAAAGTGTTGTCCATGTTCCGGCATTTTTCCAGAATTCAGAATATTTTTCGATTCCGTAAGTTTTTATAAGGAATAAAGCAAAATGTGAACCAAAAATGTAGGCTTCGCTTCCGGCAGGATAAACATCTTTAGCCCCGCTTAAGTCGCGCCAGGAAGGAAATTCCTTTTCGCCACAAATATCCTGTATTTTACATTCAATGACTTTTTGTGTAAAAAAAGGAGAATTCAATCTACCGCCATCGCCCATGCTTTCAAAAGCAACGGCAGCGCCTTCCATCCAAAACGACGTAAGTGAAAGTCCGGCTGGCGTAAAAAAATCTGCAAAAAATGCCATTCCACGCCAGAACGGAGATTTTGAATTTAAGGAAACTGCATGAACGAGTTCATGATAAAAAACTGCTTCCATGCTTTTTTCGTTCATATCCAGTGAATAAGGAATTTCTGTGTCATAAAGAACGATTGTGTTGTAAGGTGCCATGGAAAAATAGGCATTTAGGGATTCAACTTTATTGGTAATGGAAACAGGAAAACGCTGATACGGCTCATAACCAAATTTTGCAGAAATTTCGCGGTAATAATCATCGCAGACAGCAGCAATTTTTTGTGCAGTTTCTTTACATTCCGGAGCGTAATTTATGTCAAAATACTGAGTTTCTATTACCTTAAGTTTTCCTGAAACACCAGACATTACTCCGCCAAGTGCAAAAACACTGCCTAGTCTAAGCAAAAAAACAAGAACTGTAAAAAACTTTTTCATTGTCAAAAATTCCTGCAATAAAAAATTTTACAAAAGAGCAGAAAAAGCCGCACCAAGCGTAATATCGTTTTCTATGTTTACAAGTTCAAAATTTATTCCGCACTCAAGGGTTGCGTATTCATAAAGATATTTTTGAATTCTTTCTTTGAGTTTATAAACTTTATAAAATGTTGTTCCATTGCAGACAATGCACACTTTTTCTGTATTTTTACCTCTTTGAGTTGCAATTAAGTTTGCTGCTAATAACGAAGCTGAATATCTGGCAACGCGGTCAATAGCACTGTCAATCAGTAAAAATGCAGTTTTTTTGTCGCACTTAGTTTTACAGCACTGTTCAATAATATTTTTTTCGATATTTTCTCCGCTGTTTTCTTTTAAAGGCTCATTGTAAAGACCTTTAAAAATATACAAAAAGTCGTCTATCTCGATTGTCGAAAGACTATTCAATTTTAGAAAAGCAAATGCAGATTCTTTAGTAAAAAGTCCTTCGCGGGCAGCAAACTGCAAAACTGAAAGACAGACGTTTCCTAAATAAGCCCCGCTGCAGCATTTTTCTAAAGGAAACTGAACAGGTACTACAGTACGAGTGTCAGCATCGCGGTCAAAATCGCTCCAGGCAAATGTATTGCATTTTCCGCTTTCGCAGACAATAATCTGCTCCTGTTTTTCTTCGTCCCAGACATTCCCTTCAGGAGCAATAAAAGCTGCATTCATTCCGGTTCCCAGGATAAAGCCGATGTATGACGAATAATTAATTCCTAAAGTTTTTCCTGCCATAAGAGCACATAAGGTGTCATTTACGACAGAAATATTTTTTATTTTGTTCCAGCCGCGTTTTTCTAGTTCTTCAACAAGATTTTTTCCAACAGGAAGGCCAAGAATACTTCTTGCCTTAAATTCTTTGCTGAACGCATTTGGAATTGCATCATGGTCGCGCGTCATATCAATTGAATACGAAAAACAAAAACCGATTTTATCTGCCTTATTCTTTAAATAATCGATTCTGTCGGCAATGGCACTAAAAAATTCTTCTTTTGAATAAACTTTTTCGGTTGCAGGCATAAAAGTTTTACGAAGTTCAGAAAGTTCTGCCCTGCCTTCGCCGTCAAAAGAAACAAGGCAACTTCTGAAATTTGTTCCGCCGGCGTCGATTACAATGACTTTTTCGTTTTCAGGATTTTTTTCTGGTGGAAGCATCCAGGTTCTGCTCATGTCCATTCCGCCGTTTTTTGGCTTTGGTGCGTACATATCGTCTAAAATTTCGTTGACAATCATTTTTGACAAAAAACTGTGTTTTTTAAGAAAAGAATTTATTTTTGCGCGTTCAAACATAAAAAAATTATAGTTCAAAATACAAAAATTATAAATCTGTTGTGCTTTGCTGTAGTTGCTACCATGCAGCCACTACGTTCAAAATAAAACAATTTGCCATAAAAAACTTTGAGTCTTATAATGTAGAGAAAATTAAAATTCAATTTTAAAAATCCTTATTTTCTGGAGAACTTTTTTGATGAACATTCACAATCTAATGGAAGACGTTGTTTTTCATCGTGTAAATAAACTTTATGACCAGGTAAAAGAAGTTAATGCAAGCTGGCTTACCTGCGACTGCGAAAACTGCAGGCTAGACACAATCAGTTATGTTTTAAATAGAATTGCTCCACGCTATGTTGTAAGCGGAAGAGGCGTTACTCACGCAAAAGATATTCTCGAAAACCAGCAGGTAAAAGCAGATATTGACGCACTCGGTCTTGAAGGAATCCGCATTGTAAGTTCAACAAAAAGACCTTTCCACAATGCAACAAGAAAAGAATGTTCTATCCAGGAAGGCGGAAATCCTGTATTTAATTTTCCTACCTTACAGGGAACAATTCTCGACGGAAGCACTTTTGAACCGATTGCAGGAGCAACAATTGCGCTCAAAATGGACGGTAAAAACGTACAAATGGCAGATATTACCTGGGCTAATCCTTTGAGCACTTATAAAAGCACAAAGGGAACTTACAGTTTTTGGCCAAAGGCAATTGAAGCTTCAAAACCAGATGAACTTAAAAAGTTTTATTTTACGCTTGAAGTTACCTGCCCAGGTTATGACAGCTTAACATACTCTTTTGACACAAACATTGTTTCGGAAACAAAGTCTCGCGGAGAATTAGACACAACTCTTTCATTAAAAATTATGGATTTAGTGATGTTCCGCGAAGAAATTCAAAACTCAATGGAATAAATTTAACTTTTTTTTGAATTTTAGCACAAAAAGGTATTGAACTTTTTTTTTGAGTTTGCTATATTAGTCAAGTCGCTTGACAAGACGGACAGTTAGCTCAGTTGGTAGAGCCCCTGGTTTACACCCAGGTTGTCGGGAGTTCGAGTCTCTCACTGTCCATCTTTTAAACGGGATGTAGCGCAGCTGGTAGCGCGCTTGGTTTGGGACCAAGATGTCGCAGGTTCGAATCCTGTCATCCCGATAAACTTTAAGTCTTGCAAATGCAAGACTTTTTTTATGCCCTGCCATGTTTTTTATAGCCCGGATTGTAATGGCGTTCTGACCTCCTGTCAGCCAAGAATTGCATAGCATTTCTTGCGGTCTAAGGTCTTTGCGTGCCTGTTCCTAGCCCGGATTGTAATGGCGTTCTGACATCCTGTCAGGCAAGAAATGCATAGCATTTCTTGCGGTCTAAGGTCGTTGCGTGCCGTCCGTGGCACAGACAACAGACAAATAATCATCTTTAGAGTAAAACAGCGGAACTGCGAAAAGCCGGAAACAGCTCCAAAAAAAACAAATTCAGCATCTATTCCAACGATTTTTCATTTTTTATATACTTGTTATATCTGTAAATATTGAGGTGGACTATGTCTAAAATTCAAATGAAAAACGCTATCGCTGAACTTGACGGCGATGAAATGACACGTGTTCTTTGGGCTTTAATCAAAGAAAAACTTATTGAACCTTTTGTTGACTTAAAAACTGAATATTATGACCTCGGCTTAAAAAACCGCGATGATTCTGACGATAAAATTACTTACGAAGCTGCTGACGCAATCAAAAGACTTCGTGTTGGTGTAAAATGCGCAACAATTACTTCTAACGCTGCCCGCATGGAAGAATATCATTTAAAACAGCTTACTCCTTCTCCAAATGGAATTTTGCGCGGTGAACTCGACGGAACAATTTTCCGTGCTCCTATTTTTGTTAAAAACATTAAATGCAATGTTGATTCATGGAAAAAGCCAATCGTTCTCGGCCGCCATGGATATGGTGATGTTTACAAAAACTGCGAAATAAAAACACCTTGTGCTGGTAAGGCTGAACTCGTATTTACAGGTGAAGACGGAAAAGAAATCCGCAAGACAATTCAGGTTATGAAGGGACCTGGAATTTTACAGGGAATGCACAACCTGGATTCTTCGATTGAAAGTTTTGCACGCTGCTGTTTTAACTATGCGCTCGACCAGAAAATCAGCGTATGGCTCGGAACTAAAGACACAATTTCTAAAATCTACGACGGAAACTTTAAGGCAATCTTCCAGAAGATTTTTGACGAAGAGTACAAAGAAAAATTTGATGCTGCTGGAATTGAATATTTTTACACTTTGATTGACGATGCAGTTGCCAGAGTAATGAAGAGCGAAGGCGGTTTCCTGTGGGCCTGCAAAAACTACGACGGAGACGTAATGAGCGACATGATTGCTTCTGCATGTGGAAGTCTTGCAATGATGACATCTGTTTTGGTTTCTCCAAACGGTGAATTTGAATACGAAGCAAGCCACGGAACTGTTCAAAAGCATTATTACCGCTATCTTAAGGGCGAAAAAACTTCTACAAACCCGGTTGCAACAATCTTTGCATGGACAGGAGCTTTGGCAAAACGTGCTGAACTCGACGAAACTCCAGAACTTGCAGCCTTTGCAAAAAAACTGGAAAAAGCAACTCTCGATGTTATTGAAGAAGGAATAATGACAGGAGACCTTGCCCGCCTTGCTGAACCAAAGGCAAAGAAAATTGTAAATTCGTGGGAATACATTGACGAAATTGCAAGTCGCCTGTAATTTTTTATAATTTACAGTCTTAACTAAAAAACTCCCGGTAACATAATGTTGCTGGGAGTTTTTTTTAACTTAGCCCAAGTCAGAGCTAGTATTTACAACTACTCCGCCCCATGGAATATTGAGTTTATTGCAGAGTGTTTTATATTCTTTTTCTTCGCTGGAAGTTGCGGAAGTTGCGTAAAAAGACATATCTTTATACGGCTCTTTTAGTAAACTTTGCTGGTGAGTTTTTTCTAAAAGTTCGACCCTGATTGCTTGGTTAGAAACACCTTCGCGACTGTCGATTACTTTTACATTTTTACCGGCAACATTCTGAAACTCCTGGGCAACGTGAGTAAAATGAGTACAGCCTAAAATTATTGTGTCGCAGTCATTTTTAGCAAAAAAATCTACGGCGGGCTTTACAGCAAGAATCTTTTGTTCTTTTGTTGCTGTAAAAAAATCTTTTTCGATAAAACTTACAAGTTCCGGGTCGCCACGGCGGACAACTGTGCAATCCCTGGCAAAATCGTCGATAAGCTTTTGGCTGTAAGGAGAATTAACGGAAGCATTGGTTGCCAGAAAACCGATTCTTTTGTTTTTTGTAACTTTTGCGGCGAGTTTTATTGCAGGAACAGTTCCGACAATCGGGAGTTCTGGAAAAATTGAACGTAAACGATCAAGAGCTGTTACCGAAATTGTATTGCAGGCGATTATAAGTGTTTTTGGCTGCCAGCGTTCAATTATTAAAGAAATTGCCTTTGCTGCACATTTTGTAATCTGTTCAACTGATTTTTCGCCATAAGGAAAGTGTTCTGTGTCACCAAGATAAACGCATTTTGCGTCCGGCTGTTTTTGTTTTAAGGCAAGCATATAAGGAATTCCGCCGGTACCAGAATCCAGAAACGCAAAATCTGCAGATGAAAATTCTAAGTCCATGCTAGTTTCCAAAAAGAGAATTAAATGCAGAGCGCGCTTCCTGTGCTTTTGAAGAAGAAGCCGAAGAAAAATCCGCCTTATTTACACTAAAATATTCACAAAAGTTTGCCCTTTCCTTGTCTTTTACGAGTTCGTCTATTGTTTCTGCACAGCCGTAATGACTGTCTGGTGAATAAAAACGACAGTTTATACACGAATGTAAATCTCTGCCGCAATCCGGGCAAACGGTTGTTCTGTAAATTTGAGAAAGTTCAATTTTTTTTCCGCATTTTCTGCACATAGCTTTTAGTTTAAATATTTGAATAAAATCATTCAATCCCATACAATTAGGGAATGTTCTTGAATAACATCTGTACTTATGCCGGCTGTAAACGCAGTTCAATTTCTGCAGTTGATGAAAACGGCAATCTGATTGAAAATTCTGGTCTTTGCTACAAACACACTCAAAATCCAGAAGAAGCAAAACAGCGCCTTTTTGAATACATAAAAACCCACGAAAAAATTGTTGGAATAAATTGTTCTGGAATTACGTTTCCTAATTTTGAACTTGGCGGACACAGATTTTACGGCTGTGACTTTTCGCACTGTTTTTTTTCTGAATTAAACTGTGTAAAAGTTCATTGCAGAATGTGCAAATTTGATTTTACGGTTTTTACTGACTGCAACCTTGTACAAAGCAATATGCAGTTTACGTCTTTTGCCGGGGCAAAGCTGATTCACGTGCTTTTTACCGGCTCTGACCTTATTCAGGACAACTTTAACGGACTGTCAACATACCAGACTTCGTTTGACGACTCTGACCTTTACAACAGCCGTTTTATACGCTCTAAACTTGTAGACACTTCGATACGCAACTGCAACATAAAAAAGACCATATTTTTTGAAGCCCAGACAAACAATGTTTCGTTTAAGCTTTCTAACACAAACGAAGCTCTTTTTGAACAGGAAGGAAGTGCGCTTTTTACAGGGCTTGATGACGCAGACCATTCAAAAGTTTTAGAGGCAAAATAAATGAAAATCTACTTTCATATGAACATAGAAAGTTTTTCGAACTGCTACGTTATTGTAAATGAAGAAACTTCGCAGGCTTTAATTGTAGATCCTGGCAAGGTTACAAAAGAAATGATTAACCAGCTCGAAGACAACCACTACAAGCCGGTAGCGATTTTAGTTACTCATAATCATGCAGATCATTTGCGCGGACTTTCGACTTTTTTAAAAATCTACAAGGCTGATGTTTATGCAGCAGAAACAAAGGTTCAGGGAGTACAGACAAAGTTTATTCATGGGGAAGGAAAATTGAATCTTGCGGGGCTCGAAGTTGAATACTTTCCGGTTCCCGGACACTCGCCGGATTCCCTTGTTTATAAAATTGGAAGTGTTCTTTTTACTGGCGATGTTATTGGGGCTGGAAAAATCGGTGAAACAAATTCTAATTATTCAAAGATGATTTTACGCCACGGAATTGAACAAAAAATTTTAACTCAGCCGGAAGACACAACGATTATGCCGGGGCACGGTCCTTTAACGACGGTTGCCGCAGAACGTTCTTTTAACATTGACATTTAACCGCGCAAGAGGATGCGCGCCTGGCAACTTGTTGCCAGGCTGAGAGTTTACTGTTTATAGATTCCCGTGTCGTAGCACGGGAATGACAGAATAGTCTGCAGTCTGTGCGCTAAAGCGCACGCCCTTGCTGCGCAAGGGATGCGCGCCTGGCAACTTGTTGCCAGGCTGAGAGTTTGCTTCGCAAACTCTTTATTTGACTGTGCGCTAAAGCGCACGCCCTTGCTGCGCAAGGGATAGGAAGGGGGCGCGGAGCGCAAACAAACGCGACAGCGTTTGGT
>CAVJSA010000058.1:0-13129 GCA_963651875.1 Lachnospiraceae bacterium
TGAAAGAATGGCCTGATGTAAATTTGTTGAATTTTAAGGCTGAAATTATTATATTTAATCTGATATTTCCAGTTATAAAGGAGAATTTTTTAAGATGATTAAGACTGTTAAAGACGTAGATCTTAAAGGTAAACGCATTATCATGCGTGTTGATTTTAACGTTCCAATGAAAGACGGTGTTGTTCAGGATGACACACGCATTATGGCGGCACTTCCTACAATTAAATATATTCTTGAGCAGAGCCCACGCTCTCTCGTTTTGATGAGCCACCTTGGAGACCCGAAAAAAGATGTAAAAAAGGCTCAGGAAAAGGCAGAAAAAGCTGGAAAGACATGGACAGAAGCTGATGCAGAAAAGTTCATCAACGGCAAAAACCGCATGGCTCCAGTTGTAAAATACTTTGCAGAAAAGCTCGGAAAAGAAGTTACATTCCTTCCAGACGCTCTCGGACAGAAAGCAGCAATTGACGCTCTTCCAGAAGGAGCAGTTGCAATGCTCGAAAACGTTCGCTTCCATAAAGAAGAAACTTCTAAAGACCCGGCAGAACGCGACGTTATGGCAAAAGAACTTGCTTCTTACGGCGATATCTTCGTAAACGACGCTTTTGGAACAGCTCACCGCGACCAGGCTTCTACAGCTTCAATCGCTAAGTTTATGGGCGTGCCTTCTGTTGGCGGCTTCCTTATGGAAAAAGAAGTTAAATACATTCAGCCAATGGTAGAAAATCCACCAAAACCACAGGTTGCAATCATCGGCGGTGCAAAGGTTTCTTCAAAAATCGCTGTTTTGGAATCATTGCTTAAAAACGCTTCTGCATTGATTATCGGCGGCGGAATGGCTTACACATTCTTAAAGGCTCAGGGACACAAAGTTGGTATTTCTCTCGTAGAAGACGACTTTATCGACACAGCTAAAAAACTTCTTGCAGACGCAGCACAAAAGGGCGTAAAAATCGTTCTTCCTGTTGACCACGTTGCAGCAGACAAATTTGACGCAAACGCTACACCGGTTGCAGTTGACGGAGTTGACATTCCAGACGCTCTCATGGCAATGGATGTTGGTCCAAAAACAGTTGAACTCTACAAAGAAGTTCTTTCTACAGCAAAATCAGTTGTATGGAACGGACCAGTTGGAGTATTTGAGTTCGACGCATTTGCAAAGGGAACAGAAGCAGTTGCAAACCTCGTTGCAGAAGCTACAGGACGCGGCGCAATGACAGTTGTAGGCGGCGGAGACTCAGTTGCTGCAGTAAATAAATTCCATCTTGCAGACAAAATGAGCCACGTTTCTACAGGCGGTGGCGCTTCGCTTGAATTCCTCGAAGGAAAAACTCTTCCAGGCATCGCAATTTTGGCTACAAAATAAGCTGAGCATTTAATTTAAGGGCGTCATCTTTTTTAGATGGCGCTTTTTTTTGCCTTTGATTTTTTGACATATAAACAGATAAACATTAAAATTAGCGATACATTTTGAGTAAAGCTTTGCTTTTATTTGGGCGCATCTGCCACAGGTGGCAGACCGGGCTTTTCAGGGTTCCGCTGTCGCTACAATGTTTGTGCGGCAAGCTCGCCCAAACATCGCGCTCCGCGCGCCCCTACAATCCCTTGCGCAAGCAAGGGCGTGCGCTGATAGCGCACACGTAAATAACGAGTTTGCTTTAGCAAACTCGCAGCGTAACAGGCGAAGCCTGATACGCCGAAATCCCTTGCGCAAGCAAGGACGTGCGCTGATAGCGAACACGTAAATAACGAGTTTGCCCTAGCAAACTCGCAGCGTAACAGGCGAAGCCTGATACGCCAAAATCCCTTGCGCAAGCAAGGGCGTGCGCTTATAGAGCACACGTAAATAACGAGTTTGCCCTAGCAAACTCGCAGCGTAACAGGCGAAGCCTGATACGCCAAAATCCCTTGCGCAAGCAAGGGCGTGCGCTTATAGAGCACACGTAAATAACGAGTTTGCCCTAGCAAACTCGCAGCGTAACAGGCGAAGCCTGATACGCCAAAATCCCTTGCGCAAGCAAGGACGTGCGCTTATAGCGCACACGGATTTACTCTTAAAAATTACTTATTAACCAATGGGGGAACATTTTATTATGCGCACAACTTATGTAGCTGGAAACTGGAAGATGAATATGGACAAAAACAGTTCGATTTCTCTTGTAAAGGAACTGGTTGAACAGCTTAAAGACTGCAAAAATAAAATAATGATTGCTCCTCCTTTTGTTTATCTTGATTGTGTTTCTCAGATTGTAAAAGGAACAAATATTCTTCTTGGTGCACAAAACTGTGCCGCAACCGACAACGGCGCTCACACCGGCGAAATTTCGGTAAATATGCTTAAAGATTTAGGCGTTCAGGTTGTAATACTCGGACACTCAGAGCGCCGCTACGAGTTTGGTGAATGTGACGAACTTATAAATATGAAAGTTCTGCGTGCACTTGCTGCCGGCCTCGATGTAATTATCTGTATTGGTGAACTTTTAGCCCAGCGCGAAGTTGGACGTGCAGAAAAAGTGTGCGAGCGTCAGTTAAATTCTGCATTGATGGGAGTTTCTAAAGAACAGCTGGAACACGTAACAATTGCCTATGAACCAGTCTGGGCTATTGGAACAGGCAAAACCGCAACTCCGGATGACGCCCAGCAGATTCATTCTTATGCGCGCAAGGTAATTGCAAAAATGTATGACCAGGAAGCGGCCGACAATATTATTATTCAGTACGGTGGTTCAATGAACGTAAAAAATTACAAAGAACTGCTTGCCCAAAAAGATGTTGACGGCGGCCTTATCGGAGGAGCCTCATTAAAGGCCGAAACCTTTATTCCAATCTGTAACGGTTAATTTTTATAAATGACCCCGCTGTGTGTAAAAATGACACCAGCGGGGTTTTTAGTTTTGATTATTTCTTTCTATACTCTATATGTTCAAATTGACATTTTTTAGCTGATTCAATAATATAAGGGCACATTTTAGAAACGGGTGGGGAGCTCCCCCGTGTTTTGGAGAAATTAAATGAAAGTTGTTTTGTTGGTAGCATTTGTAATTATCTGTGCGCTTCTTGTTGTTTTGGTTCTCGTACAGGACGAAAATAACAGCGGAATGGGTGGTCTTTTAAGTGGCGGTAATTCTGCTGCATTCGGTTCTCATTCTGCGTCAATTCTTACAAAAACGACAGTAGTTCTTGCTATTCTTTTCTTTGTTGTAACTTTAGCTCTTGCAAAAGTCCTTCCTTCTAAAAAAGTTTCTTCCGATGCTGACTTGTTAAAGGCTGCACAGACAGAAGGTAAGGTTGCTGCAGAAGAAACATCTGCAGAAGCAGAAACTGTTACAACTGAAAATTCAGAATGGTGGAAAGCTGAGGGTTCTGCTGCTGAATAAAAACAACTGAAAATATTTAAAAATATTTTTGTGGTTTCTTTGGCTTTTTAGGGCTAATTTTGAAGAAACCAAAGGGGATACGTAATGGTTCTTGAGAATGTTTTCACAAAGGAAAGTATCATTATTGATCTGGAGAGTACAGAAAAAGACGAATTGTTTGAAGAGATGGTGGAAGCTCTTCATTCCTTACATCCTGATTTTGACAGAGCAGAGGCCCTTTCTGCTCTCGAAGAACGGGAATCACAGATGAGTACAGGTATTGGTCATTCTGTTGCAGTACCTCATGCTTTTGTTCCTTCCTTAAAAGATACAATTGGTGTTGTTGGAATTAGTCGTAGCGGTATCGATTACGAGGCTCTTGACAATGCTCCTGTCCACGTTGTGTTTATGCTTCTCGCTGGTAAAGACCAGACAGAAAAACATGTACAGATTTTAAAGTCTCTTGCCATCTTAATTCAAAAAGAAGGTTTTGTAGAAAAACTGATTGCATGTAAATCTCAGACAGAGGCATATAATTTGATCGTACAGTCTGAAGAGGCTGTTTGAGGCAGGTAGAATATGGCAATGGCAGAAAACGACTCAAAAGTAATTGAACATCTTCTTGAAGTTGAATCAGTGGCTTCTTCTTATACAAACGACGCAAATGCAGAAGCTGCAAAAATTCTTAATGCAGCTAAGGCAAAGGCTGATCAGGAATATCTTTCTAAGGTTTCTGAAAAAACTGCTGAATTAGAAAAAGCTTTCGAAGAAGATTCTGCAAAAATTAAAGAAAAAGTAACTTTAGAAATCAGTTCTTATAAAGAATCTATTACTAAGTCGACCCAGGACACTGTTGCTTTTAACAGCCTTATGGATCGTCTCGTTCTAAAAAAATAGGTGGCGGTGCGGTATGATGGATAAATCTGCTGCAGATGCTTACGTCTATGCAAAAGTTTCCGGATTACTCTCTCATTCGTATTCCGGAAAAAATGCTGAAAAGCTTTATTCTGCAAAAACTTTAACAGAACTTTACAGCCTTCTTTTTGGTGGCGAAGTTCCGGCTGTTCCAGAAAATATGCTGGCAAAAGTAATTGAAGAAAAAGCTATCCGCAATTTTGTAGACGAATATTGTCAGCTTGTGGAATGTTATACTGCTCCACAAAAAGTTCTTGTAACTCTCCTTCAATCTTATGATTACAGCAATTTAAAGACGATTGCAGGTGCACTTTGCATTAAGGAAACGTCATGCCCGGATATTCTTGAACTGGGTAAGTATTCTCTCCTTAACTGCAAAAACTGGCCTGATATTGCAAAAATTACTGCTGGTTCTGAGCTTTCGTGGTATAACAAGGTTCCAGATATTGCCGAACAGCAGGCAATGGATACAAAACTTGACTTTCAGTATCTGCGAAAATTATGGCAGGACGTTTGTTCTGTTGAACAAAGTGTAAGATCTCAGCTTGAGTCTCTTGTTGCTCTGGAAATTCAATTCCGTAATATAGTCTGGGCTATGCGCCTTAAGATTTATTACAAGATGAACAGCGATTCAATTAAAGAAAAACTCTTTTTTGAAAGTTCAAATCTTAGTTCTCATGACATTTTTGCCGGCGAGGCATTAAAAATTCTTGAAAAAGATTTTTCAAGCTATGACGACTGGAAAAACTGGAAATTCTCTCAGCATTTAAACCCTCACGAAGAAGGTGTAATTTGGGAAGTAGATCCGCGCTGGATTGAAAATTCTTTCCGTTCAACTCTTATGAAAAAATATTCAACGATTTTTCATAAGTTTCCACTTACTTCTTTGGCTTTAGTGTGCTTCTTTAAAATTAAGCAGAATGAACTTGATAATATACGCCGTGTTACAGAAGGCTTAAGGCTTGGGGGTGAATAATGGCAAAAACTGCTAAAATGCGTCTTGTTGAACTCATGGTTCTAAAACAGGATATTGATGAGGTTGTTGAATTTCTTGGAAAAAAAGGAAATTTTCAGTTTCAGCAGCATCTTGAACTTGATCACAATGCGCCAAATGCTGACGAGCAGACCCTTTCTCAGCTTAAGAATGTTCGTTCTTTCTTAAATCTGCCGGATATTACGACAGAAGATTTAAAGAATTCAACTCGTCCTTCTGATTATGAACGTGTTTTGTGTCAGAAATTTCTTTATACGATCGACGTTCTTCAGAAAA
The DNA here is from genome assembly GCA_963651875.1 of Lachnospiraceae bacterium. Classification (GTDB taxonomy): domain Bacteria; phylum Spirochaetota; class Spirochaetia; order Treponematales; family Treponemataceae; genus Treponema_D. Next base: position 5,542 of record CAVJSA010000058.1, read on the forward strand.
AAGAACACAGTGCAGAAGAACAATTAAAACGCACACAGGACGCTTACAGCGAAGCTCTTTCGTTTTCTAACCTTAAGGTTCCTTATGCAGAACTTGAACATTTGTCGTTCCTTTCGCTTAGAATCGGAAAAATTGATCCTGCAACTTTTGATTCTCTGGTTGAATCAGTTGGCCAGCGCGCTGTAATTGTTCCGCTTGGTGCTGACAAAACAAGAATTCTCGCTGCAACTTCTAAAAAAGGACGTTTTGCACTTGATTCAGAATTAAAAAAGAACGGTTTTGTAAATATGGAAATTCCGAGCGACTTTAAAGGCGTTCCGGACGATGTTCTTTTGAGTTTAAAAAATCAGGTTAAAGACTGCGAAAAAGTTTTTGATGATATTGAAGAAGAAAAACACAATGTTGCAAAAACACATGCAGATCTGCTTAAAAAATTCCTTTGTCAGTTTTCAATTGCGTCACAAATTAAGCTTCTCGAAAACAGCCTTGAGTCAACAGACCTTGTTTATCGTTTAACAGGCTGGATTCCAGAAAGCGACTGCCACACAATGATGACAGACCTGGATAAAATTTCTGAAGGCAGAATTGCAATCAGACTTTTTGAACCAAATGAAGTTCCTTCCGTTCGAGACGGCGAAGAAAAAGTTCCTGTAAAACTGCACCACGGCAAACTGATTGGTTCTTTTGAACGCATGATCTTTAGTTATGGTTCTCCGGCTTACGGTACGATTGACCCGACTCCGTTCGTTGCTTTGTTCTTTACTCTTTTGTTTGGAATTATGTTTGGCGATGCCGGTCAGGGATTTGTCTTCCTTCTGCTTGGAATTTTAATGTCAGCAAAGGTTGTAAAAATCGGCAACTGGAACAAATTTGCTCCGATTTTTATGGCAATCGGCTGTTCAAGTATGATTATGGGCTTTCTTACTGGTGAATTCTTTGCAACTCAAGGAATCATGAAGCCAGTTTCTATGTTTGTTACAGGACTTTTTGGTGAACCGCATTATCCGATTCTCGAAATGAAATTCTGGGAATCTTCTAACGCAATCGGAATTATTTTTGGTATTTTCGGTTTTACGCTGGCTGTAGGATTCTGCATTAACTCAATCGGTCTTTTAATAAACATTATCAATAAGTTTGCAAGCAAAAAATACGGCAGTGCAATTTTTGGTAAAACAGGTATTGCCGGCGCACTCTGGTTCTGGTATGTGGTTGCCTTTGCTTTGAGAATTGCTTTTTTGCATCACAGTCCAAACACTTTTGACTGGTGCTTTATTGCAGTTACCTTGTTTTTTGCTGCCTTTGGTGAACCTTTTGAACGTCTGTTTGACGGTGAACGCCCAGTAATTGAAGGCGGGCTTGGCGGTGTAATAATCAGCGGCGCTGTTGAATTGATAGAAGTAATTTCTTCTTATCTTTCAAATTCAATCAGTTTTGTTCGTGTTGGTGCATTCGCTTTGGCTCATGCTGTTCTTGGTTTTATTATCGAAAAAATGTGCAGTATTGCTCCGGCTGGAGTTGCACAGCTTTTGATTTTAATTGTCGGAAACGGAATTGTTGTTGTACTCGAAGGAATGATTGTTGCAATTCAGGTTATTCGTCTTCAGTATTACGAATTCTTCTCTAAATTCTTTAACGAAACGGGAAAGGAATTTGTTCCTTTTGCGTTTGAATATAATAAATAAATTTTTTGTGAGGTAAAAATATGAACAAAAAAGTTATTGCTATGGTTGCTGCTTTACTTTGTTTTACAGTAGCCGGTTTATTTGCACAGGAAAATGAAGCTCCTGTTGCAAGTTCACAGACAGTAGCAGAAGCTCAGGCTACTCCTGCTCAGGCAGAAAATACTGCTGGAGCTCTCAAGTATGTTGCTGCTGCTTTTGCAGTTGCATTGGCTTGTATTGCTGGCGGTATTGCTGTAGGAAAAATTGGTGCAGCTGCCATGGGTGCAATGAGTGAAAATGCTGAACTTTCTGGAAAAGCTCTTCCATTCGTAGGTCTTGCAGAAGGTATCTGTCTTTGGGGATTCCTTGTAGCACTTTTAATTATCATTCTCTAAATCAAATTCGATAAAAATTATGGAATACTTTACGATTGCCCAGAGGGAACTTGTTCTTGCTTTTAAGCTCGTCGGAGTTGAAGGCGCAGTTGCCCTTAACAGAAAAGAAGCTCTCGATGCATTTAACCGCGTAACTGGTCGTGGTGGTGAGAACTCTCTGCCTGTTGCTGAGCGTCCAAAGGTTTTGATTTTGTCAGAAGATGTTTCTGCCATGCTGGAAGATGAAGTTCTGGCGTGGCAGAAAGGTGCACAATTTCCGCTTATTGTTGAAATTCCACCGTTGAACGGACATTTGCAGGGTAAAAAATCACTTACAGATTCAATCCGCGAAGCTGTCGGCATTTCCGTATAAGGAAAAAGAGGAAAAAAATGGAAGAACTTAGATCAACTGAAATACTCGATAAAGAAATTGAAGCTGATGCTCAGAAAAAAGCAAAAAAAATTCTTGACAAGGCAGAACGTGAGGCACAGGCTGTTGCAGCAGGTGTTGAAGAGCGTGTAAAAAAAGCAGTTGAGGAAAAATCAGTCTCATTAAAAACAAAACTTTCCCAGTTGCAGAACAATGCGGGAGCTTACATTCCTCTTGAAAAAGAAAGATTCCTTGTTTCTTTCTATGATGAACAGGTTTGCAACGCTATGAACGCTTACTTTAATTCAATTGGTAAAGAAAAGCGTCTTTCTCTGCTGGAAGATAAACTGGAGCAGTGCAAGTCTGCAATTAACGATAAGAAAATTACTGTAAGATATTTTGGCGGACTTGAAGAAGTTGACGCTAAAAAAGTTGCAGAAAAAATATTGGACAAAAATATCAGCAGGTACGAATCAATTCAATTTGAAAAAAGTGGAGAAGAAGCCGTTAAAGGTAACGAAATTCACGAAGGAATGATTCTTAAAAGCGATGATAACTCCGTGCTTATTCGTCTTACAATGGACGAGATTGTGCGTGAATTAAAAGATAAATACTCATACGAACTCTCATCAACTCTGTTCGGAGGAAGGCTCCCAGAATGATAAAAGGAAAAATTACTAGAATTTCAGGTCCTATCGTTTATGCACAGGGACTTGAAGGCTGCGGTCTTTATGATGTTGTTGATGTAGGCGAAAAAAAGATTATTGGCGAAATCATCCGTCAGAATAAAGACGTTGCAACAATTCAGGTTTACGAAGACGACACCGGTATGAAAATCGGCGAAGATGTTGTTTCTAACGAACGTCCTTTGTCTTTGCGTCTTGGTCCTGGCCTTGTAGGAACAATTTACGATGGTATTCAACGTCCTCTCGAAGCAATGTACAAAGAAAACGGAGCTTTTCTTGCTCCAGGCCACAGAAGCGAACCAATTGATACAGCTAAAGTCTGGCATTTTACAGCTGGAGAAGATGTAAAAGAAGGAACTGCAATAAAGCCTGGTTTTGTTCTCGGAACAGTTCAGGAAACTCAGTCTGTTTTGCATAAGATTATGGTTCCTCCGACTGTCCGCGGTCGCGTGCTTGTTTCTTTTAAAGGAAGCGGCGACTACACTGTTGACGACGTAATTGCAAAAACTGAACTCGACGAAGAAATCAGAATGAGCCACTACTGGCCGTTGCGTAATCCTCGTCCGTTTACTCAAAAGCTTACTGTAAGCCAGCCTCTCGTAACTGGCCAGCGCGTTATTGATGTTTTCTTTCCGCTTTCTAAGGGTGGAACAGCAGCAATTCCTGGCGGATTTGGTACAGGAAAAACAATGACACAGCACGCCATTGCAAAGTGGTGCGATGCTGACTTAATCGTTTACATTGGTTGTGGTGAACGCGGAAACGAAATGACAGACGTTCTTACTGAGTTTCCGAGTTTGATTGACCCGAGAACTGGTCGTTCCCTTATGGAAAGAACAATTCTTATTGCCAATACATCTAACATGCCGGTTGCAGCCCGCGAAGTTTCGCTTTATGCCGGAATTACTCTCGCTGAGTATTACCGTGACATGGGAATGCACGTTGCAATCATGGCAGACTCAACTTCGCGCTGGGCAGAAGCCTTGCGTGAACTTTCTGGCCGTATGGAAGAAATGCCTGCAGAAGAAGGTTTCCCTGCATATTTGCCAAGCCGCCTTGCTTCGTTTTACGAAAGAGCAGGCCGCGTAACTGCATTGTGCGGACAGGAAGGTTCTGTTTCTGTAATTGGTGCTGTTTCGCCTCCAGGTGGAGACTTTTCTGAACCTGTAACCCAGCATACAAAGCGCTTTATCCGCTGTTTCTGGGCTCTCGACCGCGAACTTGCAAACTCCCGTCATTATCCTGCAATCGGCTGGATTGATTCTTATTCTGAATATGCTGATGAAGTTAAAGGCTGGTGGGACAAGCTTGACCCTCGCTGGGCAAAAGTAAGACTCGAAGCTCTTGAACTTCTTAAAAAAGAACAGAAACTGCAGTCAATCGTTCGTTTGATTGGACCGGATGCCCTGCCAGACTACGAAAGAATTATTCTTATCGTTGCAGATATGATTAAAAACGGATTCTTGCAGCAGAGTGCTTTTGATGCCATTGACGTTTATTCTGTTCCGGAAAAGCAGATCCAGATTTTGCTTTTGATGATGGAATTTTACAAACGTGGAGCGGCTGTTATTAAAGCTGGTGCTCCACTTGCAAAGGTAAATGCACTTCCAATCAAAGAAGAAATCGTACGTCTTAAGACAACTGTTCCTAACGACAAGCTTGAAATGATTAAAGATGCAGAAAGTCGTTTTGAAGAGCAGATGGGCGAACTTGAGAGAATGTACGCAAAAGTATAAAAAGCCGGGCGTTGCACCCTGGCGCTTGAAGGGTGCAGAGTGGGGTATGTGAGCAACGAAGTGCGAACTAGGGGAGAGACTTCTCCCCTCAAAAAACACTTTATTGCAGATATTTGGAGTAAAAAATGAAAGGCGTAGAATATAAAGGACTTAATTCGGTTGACGGTCCTATTGTTGTGGTAAAACGCAGCGAGAACATTTTTTATAATGAAATTGTATATGTTCGTGACCGCAATGGTGAGAAAAAAACTGGACGCGTAATTGATTTAAATGAAAAATCGGCAATTGTTCAGATTTTCGGCACTACAACAGGACTTGACCTTAACGAAACTTCTGTTGAATTTCTTGAAGAACCAATGGAACTTCGCGTTGGTGAAGGCCTTCTGGGACGTATTTTTAACGGTCTTGGTGAGCCAATCGACGGACTTCCGCCAATTGTTTCTTCTAAAAAAGTTGATGTAAACGGAATGCCGATGAACCCGTTTGCACGTGTTTATCCGAGAGACTTTATTCAGACTGGAATTTCGTCTATCGACGGTATGAACACTTTGATTCGTGGACAAAAGCTTCCGATTTTTTCTGGAAACGGACTTCCACACAACCGTCTTGCGGCTCAGATTATCCGCCAGGCAAAAATCCGCAATTCTGACGAACAGTTTGTAATGGTTTTTGCAGGCATGGGAATTAAATACGACCAGGCACAGTTCTTTATCAATTCTTTTGAAGAGAGTGGCGTTCTGTCAAAGGTTGTAATGTTCCAGTCTCTGGCTGATGCACCTTCTATCGAACGTATTATTACACCGCGTTGTGCCCTTACAGCAGCAGAATATCTTGCATTTGAAAAAGGCATGCACGTTCTCGTTGTAATGACAGATATGACAAACTACTGCGAAGCTTTGCGCGAAATTTCTACAACTCGTGGCGAAGTTCCTGGACGTAAAGGATATCCTGGATACTTGTATTCAGACCTTGCAGAACTTTACGAACGCGCAGGAAAGGTTAAGGGCTCTAAAGGCTCTATTACTCAGATTCCTATTTTGACAATGCCGAACGACGATATTTCGCATCCGATTCCTGACCTTACCGGTTATATTACCGAAGGACAGATTGTATTGAGCCGCGAACTTAGCCAGAGTGGCGTTTATCCGCCGGTAAGTGCATTGCCGAGTCTTAGCCGTTTGATGAAAGACGGTATTGGCGATGGAATGACCCGCGAAGATCATTCAAGTGTTTCGAGCCAGTTGTTTGCTTCTTATTCAAAGGTAAAATCAATTCGTTCTCTTGCCGCAATCATTGGTGAAGAAGAATTGAGCGCCGTTGACAAGCAGTATCTGGCATTTGGAGATGCAATTGAATCTCAGTTCTTCTCTCAGGGAGAATACGAAAACCGTTCAATTGAAGAAACCCTTGATTTAGGCTGGAAACTCCTTAAGCTTCTTCCGCAGAATGAACTTTACAGAATCAAGCCGGAGTTTATTGCAAAGTATCTTCCAAAGGATGAAGAGCAGAACTAATGGCAAAGTTAAATATTGCACCGACAAAGTCGAATCTTCTCTCTGTAAAAGAACAGCTTGCGTCTGCACAGAACGGATACGATTTGCTTGAGCAAAAACGCGAAATTCTGGTAATGGAACTCATGCACATGGTTGAGCGTGTAAAACTTCTGGAAACTGAACTGGACAAGCAATACGCAAAAGCTTATCCGGCTTTAAGAAACATGCTTAAGATTGTAGGTGGCGACCGTGTTGAGCGAATTGCTCACGCTGTTAAGTATGACTTTAACATGAAAGAAAAAACAATTACTGCCGGTGGAATGTCGTTCAGCTCAATAGATGTCGAACTTCCTCAGCAGCAGCTCTTTTATTCTTTTATGGAAAGTTTTGCAGACAGCGATAAAGTCATGGTAGAATTCTTTAACCTGTTAAAGCTGCTTACAAATATGGCGAGTATCCGCACAGTTGCATGGCGGCTTGCAGGCGAAGTTAAGAAAACCCAGCGGCGTGTTAACGCTCTCGATAAAATGGTTATTCCTCAGACGAGGGAAACAAAAACATATATTGAGAGTGTTCTCGAAGAGCGGGAACGAGAAAATACTTTCGTTCTTAAATCGTTGAAAAACAGGAAGTCATAATGCTAAAGCCTTTAATTCAAAAAATTGTAGTAGCCATTAACGGCTCAGAACAGTCGCTGCATGCGGCAATGTATGCAATACTGATGGCAAAGCAGTATAAATGTGCACTTAAGGTTGTATACGTTGTTGATACAGCTGCCTTAAAATTTCTGAATATGAGCAAATTCTTCTTAAAAGACGAAAGCCAGAAATACGAAGACAATCTTGTTCATGACGGAGAAAAATATCTTGAGCAGGTTTTAACGCTTGCAAAAGTAAAAGGTGTAAAAATTGAATCAGAACTGCGCAAAGGTAGCCCGTGGGCAGAAATCCTTCGTGTAAGCGATGAGTTTAAGGCCGATTTAATTCTTCTTGGCGGTAAAGAACATACAAACAGTTCACTTGCAAGTGATGCAGTGCACGACAGGGCAAGTTCAACAAATATGGAAATTGTCGGAAATGCAAACTGCAACGTTCTTGTAGTGCGTCAAAAAGAAATCGAAAAATTGTTTAAAATCGGTTAATAAAAAGATCCTGGGGGCTTAGTTCTCAGGATTTTTTTTTATTTCGGGCGGAATTTTACAGTCTCTGGTGTTTGAACTGCACCCATTTTTTTGGACAATTTTTATGCTATCATTTTCTTTGTTCGGA
>CAVJSA010000059.1:0-12595 GCA_963651875.1 Lachnospiraceae bacterium
CGTGCGCATTTTGCGCACACGTAAAATAACGAGTTTGCGACAGCAAACTCGCAGCGTAGCAGTCGCAAGACTGATACGCAGAAATCCCTTGCGCAAGCAAGGGCGTGCGCATTTTGCGCACACGAAAATAAGCAGTTTGCTTCTGACATCCTGTCAGGCAACAAATGCTACGCATTTCTTGCGGTCAACAGTCTATTTGTGCCGTCCATGGCACAGACGACAGACAAATGAACATATTTACAGTGCATAGCCTGATACGCAGAAATCCATTGCGCGATAGCGTAAATAAATTGTCATTCCACGGCTTGACCGGGGAATCTCCCTCTGCAATAGATTGCCGAGTCTTTACACGGCAAGACACATTGGCGGAGATTGCCGGATCAAGTCCGGCAATGACAAGTATGGGCAAGATTGTCGGGTTTAGAACGACAATGATAGGTCTGGGCTAGCTTTGTCGGGTCAAGGTGAGACAATGTCAGGTTTACTTCTGACATCCTGTCAGGCAACAAATGCTGCGCATTTCTTGCGGGCAACAGTCTTTTAGTGCCGTCCATGGCACAGACGACAGACAAATGAACATATTTTTGTCATTATGGTACATATAAATGAAAAAATTATTCACCTTTTTAATATTTTTATTCGCTTTACCACTTAATTCTCTAAATGCAGAAATTCCACAGATAAAACATAATCCCTGGGAACTGATAATTTACCGTCCCGAAAATTCTTCAAACTTAAACGAAGTCCGCTGCTGGCTAAAAATCGAAGACGAAAACGGAAACGATGTTTTTAAAACAAAAGTAAATGCAAAATACGAATGGATTTCAACTCCGGGCATTTTTTATAATTACAAAAATGCAGTTTTTATAAACGGCGGAATGGCAGTTCACTTAAATTTAAAAAAAGGAAAGTACCGTTTTTCACTTTTTACCCCAAAAACAGAACTAAAATACTTTTCCGGAGACGCAAAAGAAGAATGGACAGGCAATATTTTTGAATACGACACTGAAAATCCCGCAAAAGTAATTTTTGTTGTTCCAGAGGCTGACGAAAACGGATTTTACACAGGCAGGTGGATAATCGACTATAAGGCACCTGAATGGTTCAAATTTACAAAACCAAAGATAAAATAAACGGAAATCGCAGGGACGGTATTTTGCAGAAATTGGGCTTGTCCCTGTACCTGCTCTCCCCTACTCCACAACGCGTACTCATAAAAAAAAGCGCGGGTCAAACGAACCGCGCTTTTTTTACGTCTTAATCCTTAGCAGATTATTTTACGATGTCAGCGAGAGCTACTTTCATTCGTCGCAACCTGCGGTTGCTTAACGAGTTTGCTCTGCAAACTCGCCTTTGCTTTATTTTACAATTTCTGCTAGTGCAACCTTCATTCCGTTTTTCTGGATGCTTTCGAGGTTTGCAGCTACGCTTGCTTCGAGGCCTGCGTATTTTGTAAGGTCTTCTTTCCAGAAGTCAACATTAGAAAGAACTTTGTTTGCAATAACTTTTGCATCTTTTGTTTCTTTGTTGAGAGCTGCAAAGAATTCGAGAACTGGAAGAGTATCCTTGTTTGGATAAACGCCTTCGTCTCTCTTTGATTCAAGATATTTTGCGCCTTTTTCGTCTGTCTTGATTTCTGTTCCGTTGTAGAACGCAATCAAAGCTGCGATTGAGAACGAAAGAAGCTTTGGAACTGAGCCAGTCTTTGCAATTGTCTGTGTTACAGATGGCAGACAGCGTGTCCAGTACTTAGCAACAGAGTTCAAAGAAATTTCGATCAGGCGGTGTGGGTTAAACGGATTCTGGAAGCGAGACCATACGTTTTCTGCGTATTCTTTAAGATCTTCCTGGTCTCCGTCGATTGAAGGAATAATTTCGTTGAAAATTACGTTGCGCATAAATTTCTGTGCGTCAGCGTTTGGAGTGTTAAATCCAGTTCCTACTTTTTCTGAACAAACAATGTCCTGAACGTAGTTTGAACCAGCAAGGAAAGCTGCCAATACAGAAGAAGTGTGAGCACCGTTCAGGATGCGTACTTTTCTTGTGTGGTAGTAGTCCATGTTCTGAACCCACTTAACAGAAAGACCTGCTTTAACGAGTGGAAGTTCATCTTCGTGTGATTTTTTAGATTCAATAACCCAGAAGTGGAAAAGTTCAGCTGAGTCAAGAAGTTTGTCTTCATAGCCGAGTTTTTCGCAGATTTCTTCAGCCTGAGTTTTGCCAGTTTCTTCGTTTTTAGAAAGGAGTGGGAAGTATCCTGGAACGATGCGGTCAACGAGACAAGAACAAACATCGCAAGCTTCATCAAACCAGTTGATAAAGTCTGGTCCGAGCTGCCACATTTCTGCATAGCGGAGAATGTTGATGCGGAGGTTAAGACCTGCCTGGTCAGAAAGTTCACAAGGAATAAGAATCATTCCCTTTGAAGTGTCTCCCTTAAATGCCTGGAAACGTTTGTAAAGGAAAGCAGTAACTTTTGCAGGGAAGTTTTTCTGAGGCTTCTGATCCAATGTTACAGGAACGCCTTCAATTTCTGTATCAAAACGAATACCAGCTTCTGTTGTGTTAGAAACGATAAAGCGAAGATCCGGGCTAGAAGCCAAAGCAATGTAGTCGTCATAATTTGTGTACGGATTAATAGAACGGCTTATAGAAGTGATTGTGCGTGTTTCAACAGTTGGTTTTCCGTCTTTCATTCCACGGAGAACTGTTGTGTAAAGGTTGTCCTGAGCGTTCATTGCATCAACCATACCTTTTTCAAGTGGCTGAACGATTACAACGCTTCCGTTAAAATCTGTTTTTTCGTTTACAATATCAATCTGCCAGTCTACGAATGCACGGAGAAATCCGCCTTCACCAAACTGAAGAACTTTTTCTGGACGTTTTACAGTTTTTACAACGTCTTTTATTGACTTTAATGCCATTTAGAAGCCTCCAAAAATTATTCGCCATTTTATCACGTTCAAAAAAACCTTGCAATTAGAAGAATTTTTCATTTTTTTGACTTTTGGAGCCACAGATTCTGCGGTGTGTTTTTTAGTCTCTGCCGGTGTTCCGTGGTTTCGCGCCCGTGCGCTCCAGTGCTTTGCACCAGCGATTTTATCGCTGCCACTCCATACCGGGCTAAATCTTTGCCTGTGTTTTTCTGTCATAAAAATTCAACTTTGGACAAAATTGTTAATAGATTTGAAAAAAATATTTGTACAAAAAAGAACTACTTGTAAAAAAAACGTCATAATAATAATATTCGCATAATAAAATTAGGGGATAATGACGTATGAAAATCAATAATTCTGGAAAAAGGATTGGGTTTGCCCTCAGTTCGATAAATTTTGGTTCATCATTAAAACTCTGGCTAAAACTTGCAGCTTATGCTTCTCAGGAAACTGGTTCATTTTTTATTTTTCCAGGAAGTACTTTGTCCGCAAAAGATTCAAATAATCTTCGTAACGAAATTTACAGACTTGTTAATTCAGAAAATCTTGACGGTGTAATCAGCTGGGCATCGAGTATTGGAAACGGAGCTACAGCCGAACAAATTACCGATTTCCACAAAAAATTCAAAAATCTTCCATTAGTAACAATCGGACAAAAGGTTTTAAATAATCCTTCAGTTACTTTTAATGCCTACGAAGGCATGAAAGATTTAACAAAACACTTAATCGAAGTTCACGGAGTAAAAAAAATTGCCTTTGTCCGCGGCCCTCAAAATCATACTTCTGCCCAGGACAGATTTGCTGGTTTTTGCGATGCAACAAAAGAAGCAGGAATTTTTAACGAAAATTTAATTACAGATTATACTGACTGGCACAACGGAGAACAGGCTGCCCAACAGCTTTACGAAGACCGCGGTTTAATTCCTGGAAAAGATTTTGATGCAATTCTTTCAGCAAGCGATATTATGGCGCTTGCCGTTGTAGAATATTTTGAAAAACGCGGATACAAAATTCCAAAAGATTATATTTGCGGTGGTTTTAATGATTCTGCCGAAAGTAGAATTTGCCGCACGACTTTTTCTACAGTTCACATGCCGGTCGAAAAACTTGGAATCCTTGCTTATAAAAAGTTAATGCAGATTTTAGACGGCGAATCAAATATTCAGGACGAAGTTCTTCCTGCATATCCTATAATCCGCGAAAGCTGCGGATGCAACAGCTTAAAACAACTCCAGAATTTTTATGATTCAAAAACAAGAATAAAAAACAGGGACGAATTTGCAGATGTTCTGGTAAAACTTTTCCGCGCCGACGACAAAACCCGCGAAACTGTTTTTGTTCCGATGCTTGACGCTCTTTTCGAAAATAATCAGATTGAATTTTATAAACGCTTAAACGAAGTTTTTTATTCATACTTTAGCGAAGACGGTGAACTTTCTAATATTTTTGTTGCCCTTCGTTATTTAAAAAATTCAACTTTTCTTCCAGAAGAATACGTTGCAAAAGTTATAAATACGATAAATTTAATGATTCCTCAGGTTCAGGGAAAAATCTGCGAAACCCGTCTTTACGACGAAAGGGTTGCATCTACTGTAAGTTCTTTAAAAACTGCCCTGCTCTCTTCACACGATTTTAAAACTTTAATGGAAGTTCTTGCAAAATATCTGCCTCAAATCGGAATCAAAAATGCAACAATTGTTCTTTACGAAACAGACGATATTTCAAAATACGTTGGAAGTTTTAATAATGTTGGCGAAATAAAACTCGAAAATGTTCTATTTTCTTCAAATCTTTTAGTTCCGCAAAAATTCCAGAAAGAATATGACTACGGTGTTTTTCTTGTACAGCCGTTGTTTGTAGAAGATCAACCTCTCGGGTATTTAATTACGGGTTATTCTGATTGCGACGGAAATATTTACGAAGATTTAAGAACTTCTGTAAGTACGACAATCCAGAGCATAAGACTTTTTGAACAGATTGTCGAAGCCCGCCATCTTGCTGAGCAGGCAGAATTTGCCAAGACTGAATTTTTTGCAAATGTGGGAAACGAACTCAGCGATCCTTTAAAAGATTTGCTGGCAAAAATTGTTCAGATGCAGGGGAATATTGAAAAAGGAATTCTTGATCAGGATATTCTTTCTGAGCAGTTGATATTCCTGCGTTCTCAAATTCAGACACAGCTTCAAAAAACCGTAACGCTCATCGATTTAACACGTTCGCAGGTTGACGATTTACCAATGGACAAAAAATTGTTCGATATTCGTCAGGTTTTACCAGGAAGTGTTGTTGCAAGTCTTGATCAGTCGTTCCCTCTTGTTTACGGCGACCCGGAACGTATAAAAAAAGCAATTCTTACACTGTTTACTTATGGCGACAGTTGCCCGATGGAAGTTTCTGCCGAGCCAGAAGGCTTAAAAATCAAGATAAATTCAATTCACCTTGATCGCAGAGATCCGGAATATCTTCTTGCCGAAAAAATTGTACTTTTGCAGTACGGAGAATTCAAAAAAATTGGAGAAAATCAGACATTAATTGTTCTTCCGTGGCCAAATCTTGCAGGGCTCCCTCCATTAAAAATGGAAGAAACTCCTAAAAAAGTAATCAGTCTTTCTTCAAAAACTGAAGAAAAAGAAATCTTCAATATTAAGATTGAAGATTATTCAACAGAAAATACAAATATTGAAGAAAATTGTCTTCTTTTCTGGCGTTCAGATAATGCACCAATTGACGAATGGGTAAAAGTTTACAGTTTGCGTCATAACGAAAAACTTTTTAGAATGCCGATTCTTTGTTATAGCCATGAACTTATAAGCCACAATTTTGTCGAAATGCTTGAATCAAAAGTAAGATCGCAAAAATCTGAACCTGTTTTATTTATAAATACAAAACGAACTCATTATGGAACGTGGGCAACGGATTCAAATACCGTAAAAATTCAATCTATGGCAGAATTTGACCATATTTTGAACGAAATTACTCCGTCGCTTATTGTTTTTGAAACTATCAACGAAGAAAGCATAAAGAAAATTCGTAAAAATCAAAAAACAGTTCTTGTTCCTATTCTTGTATTGCCGGATTCAATACTTTCGGAAGAAGATGTTGAAATGCTTTGTTCTCACCCGAGAATAATTCTTTGTAACAGTGGCGCTGCGGAATCAGAACAGTTTGATAAGAGAATTCACGAAATTCTTGCCGGTGATGAAATTTTACCGCCTCATACTGGTGCTTTGGTAAAAAAAGCGATTTTGTATCTTAATAAAAATGCTTCTCAGCAGATTGTCCGCTGGAAACTTGCAGACAATGTTCATGTTAGTGAAGACTATTTAACAAGAATCTTCCATAAAGAGATCGGGCTTTCGCTTTGGGAATATTTAAATCGCTATAGAATTTACCTTGCAACCAAGATGCTTCTCGAAACCAACGATACAATTTACGAAATTGCAGAAAAATCAGGATTTCAGGATCAGGCTTACTTCTGCCGCGTATTCAAAAAAATCTATGGGGTTCCACCTGGAAGAATTCGTACAAAACAGTAGGAATTTTATTAGCATCGATCGGTTTTATCCAATAAAACGCTTGTCAATTTTATGCAAAAAAAGATATTATTATTGAACTGAGGTTAAATATGATCGCACAAGAAACATCTGTTCTTAAGGCTCCAAAGAAAGATCTTTGGAAAGACATTAAGAGACACTATTCTGTTTACGCACTGCTCGTTATACCAGCTGTTTACTATGCTATCTTAAAGTATGGTGCAATTGTTAACGGACAGATCGCTTTTAAAAGCTTTTTGCCAGCCGATGGAATTTGGGGAAGTAGCTGGATTGGTTTCCGCAACTTTGTAGACTTTTTCCAGTCATTCTACTTTGGCGAATTGCTCCGCAACACAATCCTTTACAGTTTGGCAAAACTTGTAATTTGTGTTCCACTCTCAATTATTCTTTCTGTTGCTCTTTATGAATGTACACACGACATTCTTCGTAGAGTTGTTCAGACACTTGTTTATCTTCCACACTTCCTTTCTTGGGTAATTATGTACGGTATCTTGCTTGTACTTCTTGCTCCTGGCGATGGTATGGTAAACGATATCGTTAAGTTCTTTGGTGGTGATCCTGTAGACTTCCTTACCAACGTAAAGACTTTCCCTGCAATCGTTATTATTTCTGATGCATGGAAGGAAATGGGTTGGGCTGCAATTATCTTTATTGCTGCATTGATGGGTATTGACCCTTCTTTGTTCGAAGCTGCTATGGTTGAAGGTGCTTCTGCTGTTCAGCGTGTTTGGTACATCACAATTCCTTCAATTAAACCTGTAATTGTAACAGTAGTTCTTCTTAAACTTGGTACAGTTCTTGATGCTGGATTTAACCAGATGTTCATGTTGTACTCTGTTCCAGTATATTCTGTAGCCGACATTATCGATACCTGGGTATATCGTCAGGGTCTTTTGCAGTTCAAGTTCGCTCTTGCTACTGCCGTTGGTATCTTCAAGGGTGTAATTGGTATGCTTCTCGTAATGGCATCTAACGCTGTTACTAAGAAACTCGCTGATTCTTCACTTCTGTAGTTAAGGGAGAAAAAAATGACAAAACCAAGTACAGTAAAATTAACTGCCGGTGACCGCACTTTCTATATTTGTGTAAATGCATTCCTTATTTTTATTGGTATTATCATTGCAATTCCAATGTGGTCTACAATTACACTTTCTTTCCGTCCAAACACATTCCTTGGAACAAACTTTGAAGGTATGTTCCTTCCTGTTTGGAAATGGGATACTTCAGCTTATAAGGCTTTGTTAGGCAATGCAGGATTTATTCAGGCATTCTGGAACTCTATTAAAATTATGTTCTTCGGTGTTATTACAGCTCTCGGTTTGACTGTTCCGATGGCATATTGTATGTCTGTTTCAGATCTTCCTGGTCGTAAAATCCTGAACTACTTTGTTCTTATTCCTTATTTGTTCAACATTGGTGTAATCCCAACTTACCTCGTTGTAACAAATCTTCATCTTACAAACCACCTTGCTTCAATCTTCTTGCCAGGTGCTATTGGTACGTACAACTGTTTGATTATGCGTGGCTTCTTTGAAGGAATTCCTGAATCTTTGAAAGAATCTGCACGTATCGACGGTGCTGCTGAATGGTACGTACTCGTTTCTATCATTCTTCCATTGTCAAAACCAATCATTATGACAATCGGTTTGTACTACGCAGTTAACTTCTGGAACGACTTCATGCACGCAATGCTCTACTTGAACGAAGCTTACTTGCAGCCACTTCCAATCTTGCTCCGCAATATTTTGATGGCTTCTGGTATGAACGAATACGTTGAAGTTAATGCATTCGGTAATGCATCTGTACAGGCAATTAAGGCAGCATCTGTATTTATGTCTGCTATTCCTATGATGATCGCATATCCATTTATTCAGAAGTACTTTACTAAGGGTACAATGCTTGGTTCTGTTAAGGGCTAAGTTTTACAAAATGTAGATTATATTCAAAATAAATGACTGGATGATAATTTTTATTGTCTGGTCATTTTTTTGTGATATAATAAAAGAACTTGATTTTAATAATCTTGTTATTAAATTGTTTTCATTAGATTCAATAAAAGGAGGATAAAATGAAAAACTTTTTTAAGAATCTTGCACTTTTAGCTTTGATTCTTGTAGTTGCTTCTCCAGTTTTTGCTGCAAAAAAATGGAAGGTAAACAAAGATGGTACAGTTGATATTGAACTTTGGTACGGTGCTGCCGTAACAGAAGCTGGTCCACCACCATCTGACTGGGTTGCTTACGATATTATTAAAAAGAAGCTCGGTATTAATCTTATTGTTACTGCACTTCCATCAAACGAATCTGACCAGGATACAAAAATCAACGCTGCTGGCGCTGCAAACTCTCTTCCTGACTTGTTCATGGTAAGCGATAACTGTTTCCAGATTTTGTCAAAACAGAGAATTCTTGCTCCTGTTGATGATATGTTTGCTATGATGCCTAACCGCACTGCAAAACTTTATGATAAAGATGCACGCAAACACTCAACAGTAAACGGTGTTTGCTACGGTCTTGATCAGCCAGGTACAATCGTTCGTAACGAAGGTATCCTTATCCGCAAAGACTGGCTCGATAAACTCGGTCTTAAAGTTCCAAAGACAACAGACGAATTCTTCGAAGTAATGAAAGCATTTACAGAAAAAGATCCAGACGGAAACGGCAAGAACGATACATACGGTTTAGGTGCTTATATCGAACTTAAGCCAATGTGCGAAGGTCTCGGTGCTCGTTTTGACCCATGGTTTGGTGCTTTCGGTGTTGCTGGTACTTGGTCTATGGCTAAAGATACAGCAGGTCTTAACATTAACAGACCAGAATACTACGATGCTCTTGAATTCATCAAGAAAATCATTGATGCAAAAGTAATCGATCCAAACTGGACAGCTTATAAGAAAGATGACTACCGTGCTTCTTGGAAACAGGGAAAATTCGGTATCTTCCGTGAACAGAATGCTGCTGCATTTGCTGAATCAAACTACGCTCCATTCGATCAGAACTTCCCTAACGCTGATTTGATCATCGTTGACCCACCAGTTGGACCAACAGGAAAATCTGCTGCAGGTGTATACGATCAGGCTTACCGCCGCTACTGTATGGCTAAAACAAACGCTGAACAGACAATCAAGGGCTGGAAAGACGTTGACGGAACAAAGAAAAACATTACAAAGAAAGAAATGGTTGCTCGTCTTCTTGAATGGATGTCTTCTGACGAAGGATACTACCTCCTCGGATACGGTCAGGAAGGTGTAAACTTTGTATTTGATCCAAAAACTGGTGCACCAACAAAAGATGGTATTCCAAACAAAGAACTTGCATTCTCTAAACCAAAGATGCAGCCTTTGACACAGCTCCGCAACCTTGTTTACTACAACTCAGATGCAGAACTTATGTCTCGCTACCCAACATATACAACAGCAGTTTCACACAAACAGCTTTCTTCTTTGAAGGCTCTCCGCGAAATGCAGTCTAAACCATGGACACCAGTAATTGGTGCTTCATTGCTCCCTCTTCCAGATGCTGACCTTCAGCGCTTCTACGAACAGGGTGTAGTTGAATTTATGACAGGCAAACGCCAGCTTACAAAAGCTAACTGGCAGGCTTGGTTGACAGAATTCAACAACATGGGCGGAAAGGCTTGGGAACAGGCTGGTATTGCTAAAATGAAGGAAATGAACCTCCTTTACTAGTTTTACTTAATTAGCAAAGCTCAAAAAGACAGTATCATTTTTGGTACTGTCTTTTTTTTTATTTAAAATTGATTTATATTCAACTTATGAAAAATACACAGAAAAAAGAACTTGCAGTTTGTGGATTTGAAGCTGTAAAAGCACTGGCAAAAGAAAATCCTCAGAAAATAAAAAGATTTTACTATACAGAAGAAAGAATGAATTTTTTCGGAGATTTGTGTAAATATCTGGCAAAGAAAAAAGCTCCGTACAATAAAGTAAAAAATGATTCAGATTTGGAAAAACTCTGTGGTAGCGTACATCATCAGGGTGTAGTTGCAATGATTGAACAGCCAGAAATTGAAGCTTTAAATAGCGATATTACTGACAGCTGGTTACACAACAAAGAGTCTGCCCTTTTGTTAGACAGGGTCGGAAATGCAAATAATCTTGGCGCTATTGTTCGTAGTGCAGCTTTTTTTGGAGTTAAAAACGTTATTATTCCTTTGGATGAAGCCCAGACTTCCGTAACGACAAGTTCTTACAGAGTTGCTCAGGGTGGAATGGAATACGTTAATGTTTATTCTGTAAAGTCGATCAGTCGTTTGCTGGAAGCTCTTAAAGGTAAAATGGTGCGTTTTGGTACTGACGTAAATGCGACACAACCTGTAAGCAAAATTAAAGAATTAATAAAAAATAAGCCGGCATTGATTGTTTTAGGAAACGAAGAGCACGGAATTTCAAAACAGGTAAAAGAAAATTGTGATGAACTTATAATTATTCCAAATTCAAGTGTGTTCGGAGAAGAAACTGAACGACCTATTGAAAGCTTAAACGTTGCTCAGGCTGCGGCGATTGTTTTATACGAAATGAGAAAATAAAAAAAATCATTCCCGAGTCTTGACCAGGGAATGATTTGGAATAAAAACTGGAATGGCAATGTAATTTGTCAGTCCAGTACTCGAGATTTTTGTTAGCGGTTCATTTCTGACTGTTTGCCAGTTGCGTGGTGAGACTTGATAATTGCTTCAATTTCGGTAAAGTCGGAAACTGGAAGGTCTCCAAAGATTGTATTCTTTGTTGCACATGTTGCATTACCAAATTCAACAGCTTTCTGAGCGTCGTCATAGTGCAAAAGTCCGAATAAAACGCCTGCACAGTAAGCATCTCCAGAACCGATTCTATCAACAACGTCGATTTCTTTGTATGGTTCTTCGCGGTAGAACTTATCGAGACGCTTTAAGTAAAGCGTTGAACCAAACGAATGAACTTTTGGACTGATTACTTCGCGCTGAGAAGTTGCAATTACCTGAATATTTGGATAATCGCGGCAGAACTGACGGTGCATATCTTCGAGAGTTCCTGTTAAACGGAACATACGATGACAACTTTCTTCAGAAATAAAGAGAACATCAACATACGGAAGAATCTGTTTAATTGTGTTGCGGGCTGTATCTTCGTCCCAGAGAGTTGCACGATAGTTTACATCAAAAGCAATTTGAGTTCCCTGCGCCTTAAACTTTTTTATCATGTCAATTGCGAGAGTTCTGGTAGCTTCGCTTAATGCGAGAGTAATTCCAGAGGTGTAGAACATTCTTGCTTTTGTATAAATATCTTCTGGAACTTCTGATTCTTTAATTTTTGTGATTGAAGAATTTTTGCGATCATAAACTACAGTTGGTTTACGAGGATATGCGCCATTTTCGTAATAATAAATGCCAACACGTGCTTCTGGAGAATCGTCCCAAATAATAAAGTCGTCGCTGACAGAAGAAGAACGAATACGGTTTTTAATGAATGTTCCAAGCTGGTTTTTTGGAAGACGTGTAATAATACCAGAACGACAGCCAAGTAAAGAAACACCACATGCAACATTGAGTTCTGCTCCACCCGCATGTTTCTTAAAAGAATCACTTTTATAGATAAGTTCATTTACTGGTGGTGACAAACGAAGCATTGTTTCGCCGAAAGTGATTAAATCAAACTCTTTATGCTCATAAAAAGCGCCTTTTTTTTCCATATCGTGCCTCAGTTTAAAAATTATAACAGTTTAAGTTTAATGATTAAAAAAAAAAGCAACAAGTAGAAATTATAAAATATTTTACTTTGTGGACTTTTAATTTTGCCTCAATTATACTAAAAAGCATGGCAAAAAATGAGAATAAAAAAAATCAGACGGGTTTTTGGCTGGCCTGCTGGATACTTGCATTTTTGATTTTGTTGATTATGTTCCTTGTTAAGCAGGATGAAATTTTTACAACCCTAAAAACAACCAGATGTTTTGAACGTCTTTTTGGAAAAACACCATCTTTTATTGAAAATCATGAAATTAAAGAAAAAGAGAATAAAAAAGAATCAGAAAATGATGTAATTATTCTTAATACAAAACCAGAAAGCACTCCAGTTGTTCCAAAAGAAGAAAAGTTAGTTGAAGAAGT
>CAVJSA010000060.1:0-12576 GCA_963651875.1 Lachnospiraceae bacterium
TTTTTCCTACAGTCGACTTATATGTCCTTCCCGTACCCGACGTGTATGTCATTCCACATCTTGACCTACCTTGTCATTCCCTGGCTTGACCAGGGAATCTCTTTCCGCAATAGATTGTCGGGTCAAGCCCGACAATGACACGGCCAACGTGTATGTCATTCCCGCATTTGACTTTATGTGTCATTCCCTGGCTTGACCAGGGAATCTCTTTCCGCAATAGATTGTCGGGTCAAGCCCGACAATGACACGGCCAACGTGTATGTCATTCCCGCATTTGACTTTATGTGTCATTCCCTGGCTTGACCAGGGAATCTCTTACCGCAATAGATTGTCGGGTCAAGGTGAGACAATGACATAGGAGGGACACGACAATGACATGGCCGACGTGTATGTTCTTCCCCCTCTTGACGTGTATGTCATTCCCGCACCCGACTTATAAGTCATTCCGCGTCTTGACTTACCTTGTCATTCCCATACTTGTATTTTATGTCATTCCCGCATTTGACTTTATGTGTCATTCCCTCATCTTGACCAGGGAATCTCTTACAGTAATAGCTTGTCGTGTCAAGGTGAGACAATGACATAGGAGGGACACGACAATGACATGGAGAGAAACTACATTCTTACAGGAACGCCTAACCTGCTTAAATCTGTTTTTATTCCGCCGACAGTGTAGCCCATGCTGTGAACCATGCTTGCAACCAGGGCTGCGTCTGCCTTGCCGTTTGTAAGAACGTCTGCAAGGTGAGCGCTTGTTCCGCCGCCACCGGAAGCAATTACCGGAACTCCGACGCTTTCTGCAATCATTTTTGTAAGGTTAATTTCGTAGCCGGTTTTCATGCCGTCAGCATCAATCGAATTTAAAACAATTTCTCCTGCTCCAAGTTTTACAGCCTTTATTGCCCATTCACGAGCGTCGAGATCTGTTTTTACCCTTCCGCCGTTTATGTAAACTCTGTAACCGCTCGGGCAGGTTTCGTCTTTTGCAGCGTCCATTCCAAGGACAATGCACTGATTCCCAAAAATCCGTGCACCCTGAGTAATCAAATCTGGATTTTTTACAGCCTGACTATTTAAACTTACCTTTTCTGCCCCGGCAAGAATCGTCGAACGAATATCTTCCAGCGAACCAATTCCTCCGCCAACACAAAACGGAATAAAAACCTGCTCTGCAACCCGGCTTATTAAATCAAGAATCGGTCCACGGCCGTTTGCACTTGCCATAATGTCATAAAAAACAAGTTCATCTACGCCCTGTTCATAATATTTTTTTGCCATTTCAACAGGGTCGCCGATATCAACATTATTCTTAAATTTTACGCCTTTAGTCGTGCGACCGTCTTTTACATCCAGGCAAACGATAATTCTTTTTTTCAGCATATTTTTTTGACCTTTTTTATTCGGGTGGCCTTTTGTTTCGCTTCGCTGCACAAAAGCCGGGCTTTTCGAGGTTCCGCGTCGTTGCGCTCCAATGTTTGTGCTTCGCCCAAACATCGCCTTACGGCGCCTCTACAATCCCTGCCACTTTACTTATTTATAAAATTACTTAAAACCTGTAAACCGCATTTACCCGATTTTTCTGGATGGCACTGAAAAACCGTAATATTTTTGCTTTCTACACAGGCAGGAACCTTTGTTCCGTAATCAACCCAGGCTTTTACAATTGTCTTGTCGGTCGGCTGTATTAAATACGAATGAACAAAATAAAAGTCAGAATGTTCTTTTACGCCTTCTAAAAGTTTTGAACCGCCGTTAGCAAAATTCAAATCATTCCAGCCAATCTGCGGTACTTTTAAATCAGGCGAATTTCCTTCTTCTTTCCACACAGTAGAAAAATGCTTTATTTCGCCTTTTAAAAGTCCAAGGCAATCAACATCACCTTCTTCAGAATGTTCAAAAACAATCTGGCTTCCAAGACAGATTCCTAAAAGTGGTTTTTGAGATTTTGCCCAGTCTTTTATAAAACTGTCAAAACCTGTCAGCTTAAACTGTTCCATTGCGTACTTTGCTTCGCCAACTCCAGGAACAATTATTTTGTCGCATTTTTCAAGCTCGCAGGGATTTTTTGACATAATAAACCTTGCATTAAGAGAAGTTAATGCTCGTTCAACGCTTTTTATGTTTCCTGCATTGTAATCAACAATTCCAATCATAAGAAAATTCTAGCGGTGTGCTTTGTCTTGGTCAATGCTGCCCTGTAAATTCTCTGTTGAAGAAATTGTGCAAACTGCCGATAATTTCAATATGCAGGACGTTTTTCCAGTTTTAAAATCCGTTTTAGAAAATAAAGACCTGATTTTTATTTTGCTTGCATGCATAATCATGTTTGGCTTTATTGACTATATCTGTCATTACAAAAAAAAGGCACCAAAACGAAAGATCAAAAAAAGTATTTCTGTAGCTCCTGCACCTTCTGACCAAGATGACGCCAGTTCTGTCTCAGACAATACAGACGATGAATAGTTTTGTAATTTATAATTTTTTTTGTGGCAAGTACTTGCAAAAATGATTTTCTGTTAAAAATATCAATGTGCCCCTGCCACAGTCCGCCCAGTTTTCTTACTTTTTTGCTGCTCATCAACTGCGAAAGAATCTCCTGAACATCGCGGGCTTCCCACACATTTTCCTTAAAAAAAACTCTGTCTGCTTCGTTTAGTTTTTTGGTAAGAATATTAACGCAGTCGTCCTTTGTAAAAAGTCTTCTGTGCTTTTTTATAAAATCAAAAGCAAACCTGCCGTCATTTGCCGTGTAATCGAGACTTTTGCCTTCTTTTTGTGCGTCGCACACATCGCAGCCAGAGCACACAACCTGTTCTCCGCTTAAATAGTTCAGCATAAACTGTCTTCTGCATTCTTTTGTGTGGGCAAGATCTCCCATTACTTTTTCGCGGCTGTTTTTTTGTGCCTGCTTCCATTTTATGTCGTCTGAGTGGCTCCAGATTAAAACTGAGTTTACGTTGTCGCCTTTTCGCCCGGCTCTTCCTGCTTCCTGAATAAAGTTTTCAAGATGTTCGGGGGCGTCTAAGTGAACAACCGAAAAAATGTTTCCTTTGTCCATTCCCATTCCGTATGCGCAGGTCGCCGCAAGAATTCCGTCTGTGCTGTCAAAAAACCATTTTTCTACACAGAGTTTTTCTTCTTTTGTCATTCCTGCATGATAGAATTTTGCTTTGCCAGAACCAAAATAGCTTGTTAAAAGCCGCGCCATGTCTTCTGTCCTGCGCCTTGTAGAACAAAAAACTATCATCGGTTTTTTTAATTCTATGCACGCCCTTAAAACTGCCTTTTTTTTTGCATACGCATAGCGCACCTGATAGTGAATATTTGGTCTGTCGCCTGTGCTTTGCACAAGGTGAGCATTGCCGTCAAACAAAACTTCAGAAATTCGCTTTAGCACTGGCGGACTTGCTGTTGCCGTAAATGCCGTAACAACTTTTACGTCCAGCGTTTTTATGATTTTGCCTAAAGTAAGGTATGCAGGGCGGAAAGTGTCTCCCCATTCACTTACGCAGTGGGCTTCGTCAATTGCAATGTGGGCAATTTTACATTCTTTTAGCCTTTGAACCAGTTCTTTGTTTTGGAGGACTTCTGGATTTGCAAGAATAACGCGGGCCCTGCAACATTCAATTTTTCGGAAATTTTCGGCGCGTTCTTCTTCTGTCTGTCCGCCTTTAAAAACAACGCAACCTAAATTTCCTTCCTGCATTCTTCTGCTTTGATCTGCCATAAGAGCCAAAAGAGGGTAGAGAACCAGTGTCGGTCCATTTAGTAAAAGTGCCGGAGTTAAAAAACATAGCGACTTTCCGGAGCCTGTCGGTAAAAGAACAATCTGCCGTCCCCTGCAAATAACATCATTTTGTTCATCTTCGTAAAAAGTGTCATTTTCAGGAAAACGTGCACAGTCGATAATGTTCGAAATTACAAGCCTTTGCCACGGAAAAAGCCATTTTATTCCAAAAGCATTCCTGGCAGCTTCTGTAGCTTCGTCATATTCAACTTTATCAAGTTCAACACTAACCGCTGGAAAATCTTCACCTTCAACAAATTCCGCCATACAAACCTCATAAATATATATGGCAATAAAATTCACTTTTTACACATTTTTATATAAAAAAAATTCAATTTTGTGCTACTTTCTTTCAATTTTCTTTTTTTATAAATAGCCAAATGTCGAATTTATTTTAAGAAATCTGCAAAATAGCCGTAGCCGAAGTTCTGGAGCAAACGCATTCTGAGCGCAGCGACAGCATGCGGCTTGCGACAGGTTTTCGGCGAGAGGCTATTTGCTCTAGTTTTACTAAACCTCGATATTTGTGCTATTTATCAAGTATTGTAATTTCTACTCTGCGGTTTTTCTTTTTTCCTTCCTCTGTTGAATTAGAGGCAACTGGCACTTTTGAACCAAAACCCTGTGTAAATATGTGTTTTTTTTCGCGGATTTTTAACCGGGCAATAAAGTCTGCAACTGAGTTTGCGCGTTCTTCGCTTAAAATTTGGCAGGACTCTTCACTTCCGGCGCGGGCTGTGTGACCGGAAATAAGCAGGTCGTTGTCTGGATATTCATTTAAAATCTGTCCGAGCTTTTTTATTTTTTCCTGTTCACTTTGTTCAAGTTCAAAACTGTCTGCCTTAAACTGAATATTTTCCAAAGTTAGAGTAAGCCCCTGTTCTGTTTTTTTTACGGAAATATCCTGCAGGCCCATTCCATCTATTTTTTCGAGAACCTGTTCTACATTTTCTGCTGTTGCCGAGCGCTTAAACTCTGTACATTCAGCCTGAGTTTTTCCGCTGAACTGATACTGATTTCCGTAAAATGTTTCCATTATGATTTTAAAATCTTCTGTGTAGTGGTCAATCTGACCTTTTTCGTTGTCCCACCAGATTGTTCTGTTTGAATATCCAGCTGTTGTAAGTGGATAGTCGTTTGTCTGCGAAAGAGTTTCTGGAGTTTCGTAGTAAAGCGTATATTTTGCAGAAATCAGACTGAACGTTTTTTTTGTTTTTGCACTGTCAGAGCTTATTCCTTCTTTGTCGCCTAAATATTTGTATCTGGCTGTAAATGGAACTCTAAAAGGCTCTTTTACGTTTAAATCGCGTCTTAAATCTTCTGCTTCGTAGCCGTCTGCGCTCCATTCATCTCCCGCCTTTAGTTCATAATCCGGAAAAACCGGCATATCGCGGATTACAGGCATAAAATACTGTGCATCGATTTCAAATTTTCCGTCTTTTGCCCGCCAGAATTCACTTTCAAAATTTTCACCCCATTTTCTTGTCTGGTTTTCGAGCCCGGCGAGTGTTGACAGTTCGCTTGTCATAAAATTTGCAAGGATATAGCCTCTGCCGTCGCTGTCAACTTTTTCGACATGTTCTGTAACTCTGTTTTCGATTACTGTTGTGTGGCTTAATCTTCCGTTTACTTTTACAGCTTCGTTTACCGTCGTATATAAAGAAAAATTGTCGCCTTCCCTGTATTTAAATTCAAACTTTCTTGTTTCCTGAGCCGTCGTTAAAAAAGTGAATAAAACAAAATAACAGAATGTAAATGCAATTTTTTTTGTCATAAGAATTCCTTCTTTCTCCAGATTTTTCGCTGTTAACTTTGCCTGAAATGAATTTTCTAAAAAAAAAGTGTATCATCAAGAGCAATAAAAGTGAGGGACGGTTCAAATGAACACTTTTTTTAATTTTTTAGCGAATAATATTTATACTGCTTTTATTTTCGGAATAATACTGCTTTTTGTAATTATTTTAATTTCCTGGAAGTGTGGAGAATTTTTTGCGGGAATAAAATTAAAACAGACAATAAAAAACGCCCGCGAAGACGCCATAAACCGTTCAAAAGCGGTTGTTGCAGGCCTTGCTGCCGAACAGATTGCTCCATTTTTGCCACAGTTTCCGTGTAATCCTGCAGACTGTCGTTTTGTCGGTAAGCCTGTCGATTTTATAGCTTTTCCTGGAGCAAGTGCAGAATCTGAAATTCAAGAAGTTTTATTTATAGAAGTAAAAACCGGCGGAAGCCAGCTTTCAAAGCGCGAAAAAGAAATAAAAAACTGTATTCAAAGCGGAAAAGTCCGCTACATTGAATACAGAATCGAATAAAAAAAGGACATCCATCGACTTTGTTTAATAGAGTCGGGAATGTCCCCTTGTTCAATAGATTGCAGTGTCGAACACAGCACTGACGCGGTGTCGTTCCCGGTAATGCCCCAGTGTTGAATCCCACAATGGCGCTATGTTGAACTCCGCAATGGTACTAGTGTCATTCCCGCACTTGTACTATTGCTGTCATTCCCGCACTTGATGCGGAAATCTTTTTCAATTTTTATCAGGCCTAGTCCGTAAAGCGGATTTCCTGCCATGCATTGTTGTATTTGTCTAGGTCTTCGCCAATGTCGAGCTTAAGCTTGCATTTGTTCATCTGGTTTGCGTCGTACATTGGAGTTGAAGTTGTATAATTTGCAGCTTCTGGAACTACAAAGCAAGGGAAGCGGAATGCATCAAGGAATTTTGCATAAACTTCCGGTCTGTGAATATAATTGATAAATTCGTTTGCAAGGTCAGCGTGTTTTGCATCCTTTAAGATACACATGCTGTCGAGGTACGAAGGTCCGCCTTCTTCTGGAATAAAAAAGTCGATTGTTTCGTCCCATTTTTCTTCCGGAACTTCACCGTAAACAACTTCTGCATAACCCTGGCAAACCCAGAAATCGCCTGAAGCAAAAGATTTTCCAAAACCTTCGGCATCAAACTTAACTAAATTTGGTTTCCAGTTTTTAATAACAAGTTCTTTTGCCTGTTCAAGTTCGTTATCATTAGTTGTATTCAAATCGTAACCAAGAACTGTAAGAGCATCGCCTAAAACTTCGCGCATGTCGTCCATCATTGTTGCGTGTCCTGCAATGCGTTTGTCTGCAAAAATGTTCCATGATTTTTCGTATGTTCCTGCCGGAATCTTTGTTTTGTTTACAGAAACTCCTGCGGCACCAAGATAGTAAGGGCTTGCGTATTCAAAGTTTGGATCGTAAGTTGCTAAAGTTGAAAGGAGGGGATTCAATTTTGAATTATTTGTCTGTTTTGCTGGATCTAATTTCTGGAGCATTCCCTGAGCAATCATGATCGATGCATAATCCTGAGAAGGAACTACAATGTCATATCCTTTTGCACCAGCTTTGAGCTTAGCATACATTTCTTCATTTGAAGCATAGCTGTCAACTTTGACTGTACAATTAAATTCTTTTTCAAAGTCGCGCAAAACTTCATCTGGAGTGTAATAAGTCCAGTTGTACAAATAAAGAGTTTTTCCGTCATCTCCACAAGAAGTAAAGAGACCCATAGCAGCAGACAAAGAAAGTGCTGCAAAAACAATTTTAGAGGCGATTTTCATAACGCTTAACTCCAAAACCCGGACACCCCATTGCATCCGGAAAACCATAAAATAAACCGCTCCATACAGAGCGTTTTTTACCATAAAAAAAGAGAATTAGTGGCCTGCGGCAAAGCCTTTTACGCCTTTACGCAATGCAAAAGTAAGAACTGCGATTGCAGCAATCAGGGCAAAAGAAAGCGCATTGATTACCGGGCTTACACCAAAGCGGATCATTGAATAAACATAGAGTGGCAAAGTTGTACTTCCTGGACCGCTTACAAGGAAAGTAATTACGTAGTCTTCGAGTGACATTGTAACGCTCATCATAAAACCAGAAACAATACCAGGCATAATTGCAGGAATAATAACCTTTGTAAGTGTCTGAATTTCGTTTGCTCCAAGGTCGTGGCTTGCTTCAATAATCGAAGTATCAAATTCGTCAACGCGGGCTGTAACCATTAAAAAAACAAAAGGCAGACAGAACGTCGTGTGTGCAATAAAAATTGTTACAAGTCCAAGACTCATTTTAATTGCGCTAAAGAAAATCAAAAGGGAAAGTCCCATGATAACTTCAGGCAGAACCATCGGCAAAAAACTTATAGTCTGAATGTAATTTTTTCCCGTAAATCTGTACCAGCTTACTCCCAGGGCTGCAAGTGAACCTAAAATCGTTGCAACAATCGAAGAAGAAATTGCAACAATAAAGCTGTTCAAAAGAGAATTCCAGAGAGGCTTTGAGTCAAAAATCAACTTCTGATACCAGACAAAAGAAAAACCTGTAAAACTTGTGTCTTTTGAAGCATTAAACGAATAAAAAATTATTACTAAAAGTGGCAAAAACAAAAACAACATGCACAAAAAAAGCACGGTTTTAGAAAAAGAGAATTGTGGCGACTTCTTTTTCCAGTGTCTTTTTGCGTGTCTGAAATTTTCGCTGTGTTTTGCTTTAGCAGGCTTGAGTAAATTCAATACAAAGTCAAATGGTCCAAAAGACATTATTTTGTTCCTCCGCTTGTTGTGTCCTCTTTAGTCGAAACTTTTTTAAGTTCGGCTTCCTTTTTGTTTGAATACAACATCCACAGAATTCCTGCCATAGAAAGCAGTGTTAAAACCATGGAAAAAGCTGATGCAAGTGGCCAGTTACGGGTTTTCTGAACCTGGTCAACAATTATGTTTCCAATCATATAACTGTCTTTTCCACCAACAATATTAGGAACTGTATAAGAACCAAAAATAGGAATAAATGTAAAAATCAATGCAGAAATAATTCCGCTTTTTATTCCAGGAATTAAAACCTTAAACATTGACTGCGGTTTTGTTGCTCCAAGATCGCGCGCAGCTTCAATTAACGAAAAGTCGAATCTGTCAACCGCAGTAAATACAGGAAGAATTGCATACGGAAGGTACATATAAATACTCAGGATAATTACAGCTCCCTTTGTATACATAAATTTTACTGGAACAAAGGTTGCAGGATTTCCAGTTATTTTATGCCACAGGTCAAAAACAGACTTTAAAAACATATTAAGAATTCCGTTGTCGCCTAAAATCGTAATCCAGGCAAAAATTCTTATTAAGGAATTTGTAAGGAACGGAATAATTACAAGAACTAAAAGCACAGTCTGATATTTTCTGCTTCGGGCAATTGCATAACCGCATGGAAGAGCAACTAAAATTGTAATCAATGTAGAAATTGCCGTAATCCACAGGGTTCTCAAAAAAATGATTCCGTATGCCGGCGAGAGCATCTGTTTATAGGCTTTAAGGCTGAACTGTGCAACTACAGAGCCGTAAACGTCACGCTTCATAAAAGAATAGGCAACAATAATAACCAGAGGAATAACAAAAAACAAACTGAACCACAAACCCATTGGCCAGGCATAAACCGGACCAGGATTTATTTTTCTGAATTTTTTATCTCTCGCTGCTTTTGCAAATTTGAGCGAAGGGCTGTCGTTTTCTTTTTTCATTACAAACTTGTCCTTTTATTTTTCAATATCTTCAACGATATAGCCGTCTTCTGCCGACCACGAAATATAAACTGTGTCCTTCCATTGAATTTCCGGACCGTCGTCGAGGTAGTTTGTATGCTGTTTAAAGACTTTTACGATTGTGCCAGTCTTTTCGAGTTTTACATAGAATTTTGACTGAAATCCAGTGTAAACAGGTTCTTCAACAACGCCTTTAAATACGTTAATGTCTTTTCTTCCGTTTACATTTGGTTCTTCGAGAGTAATTCGTATTTTTTCCGGGCGAATCGTAAATGCAACTTTTTGACCTTCGTCAGTGTGTTCATAGTCAGTAACAAGAATATTTTTGTCTTCTTCTTTTGTTGCCTGAGTGTCGCCTGCAAGCTGCGCCTGGAGACCGAGAGCCGGTGTGTTTAATGTAACCATGTATTCTTCGCCGGTTTTAGCCTTGTAACCTTCGCATTTTACGACAGTTGATTCAAAAAGGTTTGTTTCGCCAATAAACTGTGCAACAAACTGAGTTGCAGGGCTTTCATAAATTTCAAAAGGAGTTCCAATCTGCAGAACATTTCCCTTATTCATTACGGCAATGCGGTCAGAAACAGCAAGGGCTTCGCTCTGGTCATGAGTAACAAAAATAAAGGTAACGCCGATTTTATCGTGGAGATGGTCAAGTTCAACTAACAGGCTTGATCTCAATTTTGCATCAAGGGCAGAAAGTGGTTCGTCAAGAAGAAGAACTTTTGGTTCATTAATTAAGGCACGTGCAATAGCAACACGCTGGCGCTGACCGCCAGAAAGCTGGTTTGGCTTTTTGTACATGTGTTCTTCGAGTTGAACTAAAGAAAGATATTTTTTTACTTTTTCTTCAACAGTTGCATTATCAACTTTTTTTAATCTGAGAGAAAATGCAACGTTTTCAAAAACTGTCATATGCGGAAAAAGAGCATACGACTGAAAAACTGTGTTTGACTGTCTTTTATTTGGTGGAAGGCCTACAACGTTTGTGTCATCAAAAAGAACGGCACCGTCATCAGGATTTTCAAAACCTGCAATAATACGGAGAAGTGTAGTTTTACCACATCCCGATGGACCTAACAAAGTGAAAAATTCACCCTGATTAATAGTAAAATTAACATCATTTAGTGCAACAAAGTCACCAAATTCCTTGGATACGTGGTCAATCTTAACCTGACTACCGTTCAATGTGATACCTCTTATTTTAAAGCCCGACTTCTGGGGGTTTTGATGAATAACAGAAAAACTGCATAAAATCTAAAATAAGATTATTACTTCAAATTGTCTACACGTTTTTAAAAAGTTTTGAAAATTATTTGGTTAATTTTTTTTACAGTTTTTGGGGGGCTTGCTACCGTAAAACTAATGTCATGCTAAAGTTGTTTCAGTATCTGCACTTATCTTGAGCCTGGGGCATTCCCGCACTTGACTTACCTTGTCATTCCCGCACTTGAGTTCTATGTCATTCTCTTAGCTTGACTTTTGTGTCATTCCCGCACCATGACACGGGAATCTCATAAAAAACTGTCATTCCCCAGCCTGACTGGGGGAATCTCTTCCTGCAATAGATTGTCGGGTCAAGCCCGACAATGACATGGAGAGACACGACAGTGACACGGCTGACCTGTATGTCATTCCCGCGCTTGCTTTTTTTTTGTCATTCCCGCACTTGCTTTTTTTGTCATTCCCGCGCTTGACGCGGGAATCTCTTCCTGTAATAGATTGTCGGGTCAAGCCCGACAATGACATGGAGGGGCTCGACAATGACATGGCTGACTTGTATGTCATTGCCGCACAGAAAGCGGAACTTCTCTGTGCTGTAGCGCCACGTGCGGCGCATAAACTGAGCTGACCGCAGATCACACTTTTAGTCTAAATAACTCTTTCTAAAACCATAAAAATAATCGTGCTGCCAAAAATGCTTATCATGCTGTTTCCTTTCCATAAATGCAAAATTACGGCACTTGCAACGGCAACAAAGGCAGGAATCCCATAAGGGGATTCGTTAAACGAAATGTATTTTGGATCAACAAGACAATAGATAATTAAAACACCGATTACCATTGCCGGAATATATTTTTCAATAAAAGAAATAATCTTCGGAGGTTTTCTTTTGCTAAAAAGTATAAAAGGAAGAGCACGCAATAAAAAAATCATTACCGCAGAAATCAACGTCGCGATCGTTGCCTGAAAAAGTGTAAGACGCATTATTCTTCAACCTCACAATTTTTATGAAAAATTCCACGCACAAGGAGTAAAACTGCAATACCCAACGAAAGTGCCACAATCAAAACCTGCTGAGAAGGAAGAATTCCATATCTTGCAAGCACAATTGCAATAACTGCCGTTAAAATTCCACAAATCGACGGGAACAAATCCCGGCTTTTTTTAATCTGATCAATCATTATTACTATAAAGAGAGAATTCAGAGCGAAGTCTACGCCAGCAAAATTAAATGGAATTACTGTTCCTAAAACAGCGCCGATTAATCCGCCCAAAAGCCAGTACGACCAGTTTAAAGCTGCAATCAGACTGTAATATTCGCCGTCTTTTTCTCCTAAAGGAACATCGCTTGATGCAATCATTGCATACGTTTCGTCAGTAAGGGCAAAAATTAAAAAAGGCTTCCATTTTCCGACACGACGACCATCAAATTTTTTTAACAGAGAAAGACCGTAAACGCAGTGTCTTATTCCTACAAAAAACTGAGTTACCAAAAAAGCAGGGAGCGACGCCCCGGCAGCCATAAGCCCGATTCCAACATATTGCCCTGTTCCAGAAAAAATTGTCATTCCCATAAAAAGAGCAAACCACCACGGATAACCGTTATTTACGACCATTATTCCAAACGGAATTCCAATAGAAATATAACCAAAAAAAATTGGAATTGTTGCACGCACACCTTTGCGGATATTTTCTGCTTTTAACATAGCGAGCATTATAGCAATTTACAAAGTTTGATAAAATATATTTAATGTGATAAATTTTCTAACTGTCGTTTTTGATTTTTACATTGGGCGCATCTGCCACAAGTGGCAGACCGGGCTTTTCAGGGTTCCGCCTTTCGGCTCCATTCAAAAACGGCGCCAGAACCGCCGTTTTCGAACGCGCACGCGCGCCCTTACAATCCCTTGCGTAGCAAGGTCGTGCGCTGATAGCGCACACGTAAATAACGAGTTTACGAAGTAAACTCGCAGCGTAGCAGTCGCCAGACTGATACGC